>NZ_SJOR01000013.1:0-54717 GCF_012027715.1 Massilimicrobiota sp. SW1139
AACACCCGCTTTTTCAATCGCTTTTAAATCTGCTTCTTCATCAATACAATGAATAAAACCAAAATCTATATAATCCGTCTGCAACATTTCTAACTGCCATTGAATAGATTGTTTGATCTTATCTAAATTTGTTGTCCATCCATATTCACCTGTTTCATAATTAGCTCCAAAATGAATCTGTAAATAAACTTTTTCTCTTTGTCCTTTGATAGCCTGACCAATTGCCTGAAATGTTTTAGCATGTCCACTTGCTAAATCTAGATAATTCACACCTTGAGCAATAGCTTCTTGAATCGTCGCAATGATTTCTTCATCATTTGATTCTCCAAGTGAACTGGTTCCTAAACCAATCACACTAATTTTTTCATTTCCATGTGGTAATTGTCTATATTCCATGGATTTCAACTCCTTTGCATATAAATAAATTGTAAAATCATCATCTCTTCGATACTGATCTAATCGTTTCATTTGATGATGATCATAAAATTCATAAGAACAGCTTGTATCGGTATACAAAATATAATGGGAACAGTTTTCTTTTTTAAATAAATATTCTGCATACTCATAAAGCTTCGTTCCTAATCCCTGATGCTGATATGTTTCATCAACCATAAATAAAACAATCTCACCATCATAGTTTTGATGCATCTTGGGTAATAACTGTTCACAGTTTTGATGATAGTTTTGCATCATTTGACGATAGGAAGAAATCAAATGGAAATCATCATGTTGATGATAGAGATTATTCTGATATTCTTTTGGAATCAGAATTTTATCTTTTTTAGCTAAAGATAATGCTAAAAAGCCAACAATACGCTGTTGTCTGGTTGCTATAAATAAATCTGTGGAATGTAATAAAACATCATAAAAATATTCTTGTGAGAAAATCATACCATTTTTTAAACTTTTAAACATGCGATCTAATTTCCAGACCTGACAGATCATTTCTACAATTCTTGATGTCTCTTTCCATTGAAATCTTTCTATTTGCATAATGCCACCACAACTTTCATCTTTATTTTATATCAACCCTTTCTTCTCTTCAAATACTTATATTTCATATTCAATCATGCTTATAAAGCATAATAATAAAAGAATCACTTATAAAAGCGATTCTTATTCTAAATATTCTTTAATTGAACTCATTTTATCATCTAAATCATTACACATCTGTGCACATTCCAATAACTGATAAGCTATATAACTTTCTTTATCGTCATCAATGACTTTTTTATATCTCAATTTATGTTCTAGACTGGCCCAAAAATCCATCGCTAAAGTACGGAACTGAACTTCGACTTTCACCCATTTTTTCTCATTCTCTAAAAAAATCGGAACTTCAATAATCAAATGTAAACTACGATAACCATTGGCTTTAGGATTTTGAATATAGTCTTTTTTCTTGACCAAACGAATATCATCTTGTTGTAATAAACATTGAGCCAAATGATAGATATCCTGTTTAAATGAACAGACAACACGTAAGCCCGCAATATCATAAAGATATTTTTCCATTGTTTCAACATTAATCGGATAACCTTTTAACTTCAGTTTCTTTGTAATACTTGCATTAGATTTTAAGCGAGAGTGAATAGATTCAATAGGATTACGGTCATAACAAAGAGAAAGTTCTTCATTTAAAACTCTAAATTTTGTTTCTACTTCCATGATGGCACAACGATAATAAGCCATCATTTGTTTAAGTGGCAGAATTTCTTCCTGCCACTCATTGCTCATCACTTCATCAATAAATGCATCTTTAAACTGTTCAATAATCATGTAACTTTCCTTTCTTATGATTGTTTTGTTTGCATTTCTTTCATCTTATTTTTCATTTCAAAATAGAACATTGTTGATGTTGTTAAAACAGCAATTGTATCAGCAATAGGTTCTGCTAAAAAGACTGCAAAAACTTGATCTGATATAAACATAGGTAAAATATAAATCAAAGGAATTAAAACCAAGATTTTTCTAAAGACTGCCAAAAATGCACTCTTTTTTGAATTTCCAAAGGCGATAAATGTCTGTTGACATGAAATTTGGATACCCATTAATAAGACTCCAGCCATATAAATTCTTAATGCCCAAATTGTGATTTCTGTTAATTGTGGATCACTTGTAAAAATCGCAACAAATAAACTTGGGAAAATCATAATCAATAACCATAGTATAGATGAATATGAAAAACATGAAATCGTTTGAAGTTTAAATGCTTTTTGAACACGATCACCTTGTTTAGCACCATAGTTATAGCTGATGATTGGTTGTCCACCTTGTGTTAAACCTTGTAATGGTAACATGGCAAATTGCATAACACTTGATAAGATTGTCATAGCGCCAACAGCTAAATCCCCACCATATTTTAATAATGATGAGTTAAAGCATAATACCAAAACACTTTCAGTGGCCTGCATTGCAAAAGGAGCAACACCTAAAGCAATACATGGTAATAAAATATGAAAATTGATTTTTAAATTTTCTCTTTTTAATTTTAAAATCGTATTTTTTCCTGATAAGAACCAGAATGCCCAAATGGCACTTAAAGCCTGTGACATGACTGTCGCAACTGCTGCACCTTGTACCCCCATATTCAATCCAAAAATGAAAATAGGGTCTAAAACAATATTTGCGACAGCTCCAATAACAACAGTTAACATACTGATTTTTGAAAATCCTTGTGCTGATATAAAGGCATTTAACCCTAATGTCAATTGTACAAAGATTGTTCCAATCGCATAAATAGTCATATAATCCATGGCATAACCAATTGTATTTTCACTCGCTCCAAAAAGATATAATAATGGTTCTTGAAAAATCAAAACCAAAACTGTCAATAAAACGGCAATAATCATGAGTGATGTTGTACAGTTACCTAAAATTTTTTCAGCCGTATCATTGTCTTTTTTCCCCATGAAGATACTAGCTCGTGGTGCTCCTCCCATACCAAATAAGTATGCAAAAGCAGAAATAATCATGATAATAGGAAAACAGACTCCTACCCCTGTTAAAGCTGCAGAACCAACTTCTGGAATATGTCCTATATACATACGATCGACCATGTTATATAAAGCATTGACAACCTGCGATGTAATAGCTGGTACAGCCAAAATAAACAATAAATGTCCTACGGGTTCTCTTCCCAAATCGACTTCCTGTGACATTTTTAATTTCATAGACATACCTCCTCATTTTTTTCTTTAAAGTGATCTCTTATTTTTATTAGCGTTTCTTCCATTTTTTGAATATCTTCTTTTGGAATTTCTGATAAAATATCTTCATTAATTTTTCGAATTTCTTTTTTTAAAATCTTTATCTCCTCAATTGCATCGGCTGTTAAATAAATATGTTGAATACGTCGATCAGTGACATCACTTTCTATACGAATCAGCTCTTTTTTCACCAAGCTTTCTACACTACGACTAATGAGTCCCTTAGAAACTCCTAAAAAGACATTTAACTGTGTACTTGTTGTAATACTTGGATTATTTGATAATAAAATTAAGATATTCATTTCATTAGGTGATAATTTCAAATCTTTTAATCTCTCATTTAAAACACGTGCATAATACTTTCTAATCTGTATTGAATAATCTAATAATGTTTCAATGTTCATTTTCATATCTCACCTCATTAGTTTACTTGTATATTGTTTACAACTAAACAATATACTCTTATTTTATGAAAATTGCAACAAAAAAGGTGTAACATTTCGTTACACCAATTGCTTTAATAACTTTTCAAATAAATCAATATCATCTTTTATCATATCAATAGAATTTTGCCAGAATGCTGGATCCTGTAAATCAATACCAACACTCTTACCCACATCTTCTAAACTCATTTTTCCCGTTAATGATAAGAAATGTTCATACGTATCAGCAAATGTAGCACCTTGTTTTTGATATAAACCATATAATCCTTTTGCAAGTAATAAACCAAATGCATAAGGAAAATTATAAAACGCATAATCAGCTTCATAATAATGTGGTTTCCATGTCCACATATAGGGATGTAAGTAACGATGATCCAAACCATGACCATAGGCTTCTTTTTGAGCTTCTAACATTAAATCCTTGATTTCTTCAACACTTAATGGTCCTTCTTGACGCTTTTCAATCAATCGACTTTCAAACAAGTAACGTGAATAAATATCCACAATCACCTGTGCACAATCACAGAGTTCATTTTCTAAAATAAACAATTTGTCTTTTGCATCAGCAGATTTGAGCGCTGCCTTTTTGATGATTGTCTCGCAAAATGTCGAAGCCGTTTCAGCAATAGGCATTGGATAGTCAGCATTTAAAGCTGTCTGTGTATTTAAACATTCACCATGAAATCCATGTCCAAGTTCATGACCTAAAGTAATAGTATCACCAAACTCATTTCCATAATTTAATAAGAAACGACTTTCCTGAACACAATGTAAATTATGACAGAAAGCCCCTCCAACTTTTCCCGTTCTTGGATAAACATCAATCCATTGATTTTCAATAGCCTTCTTGGCATAATCTCCTAAATGCTTTGAAAAAGTATAAAACTGTTCTACAACAAATTGACTACCTTTTTCAAAAGGATAAGACATATCACTTTCTACAATTGGAGCATATAATTCATACCAAGGCAATCCATCCGTATAACCTAACGCTTGAGCCTTTAATTGGAAATATCTTTCAAACATAGGTAAAGCTTTTTTCATTGTAGAAATCAAAACATCCAATGTCTTTTGTGACATTCTGGAATCTATCAAAGTACGCTGTAAAACAGAATCATAACCTCGAAGATTGGCACTTGTTATGGCTTCACCTTTAATTGCATTCAAAGCACTCGCAACACCTTGTTCTACTTGTAAATAAGATGCTATCTCGGCTTCATATGCTTTCTTTCTCACCTCTTTATCCTTTGAATAAGCCATATTTAAAACTTCTGTCAAAGGATACTCCTTACCATCCATGGATACTTTCATAGAAGCAATTAACTGATCTTTATATTTCAACCAGGCACTTGAGCCAGTTGTTTTCATTTGTGCCAAAATCTTTTCTCCCTCATCACTTAATAAATAACGATTATGTTCTTGTGTTTCTTTTAAAACAAAAAGATGTTCTTGAATATAAGAATCTTGAATATGATTCAAATCAAACTGACCAATCCAACGATCAATTTTTGCCTGTGCATCTGCAAAACTTGCTAAAAGATTTTCAATAACAGATGAATATTTCAAAGCATCCTGATTCGTTGTATCACTACTCATTGTCAATGATATAAAAGCATATATTTTTTCTACCAGATCCGAAAATTGATTGGATTGTTCTAAATATGACTTTAAATTGTCTTCTGTTTTTTCCTTTTGAGAATATTCCTGCATATCCTCTAACATATGTGTTAATGTTTCAATATCATTTAAAAATGATTGATCTTGAAAAGATAAATATAATTGATCTAAATTCCAACGTTTCTCCATAATAACCTCCTTACTTATATTCATTATATACTTTTTTCGTATTTTTTAATACAAAAAGAAGATGACTTACATCTTCTTTACTTACGATGAATCAAATAATCAATACCTAATGAAATAAAAGCAGTGATTGGAAAAATAATCCATCCTGGATGCCACCAGTTCCATGTCAATCCCATCACACAATATAGCATTGCTGCTAGAGGCATTGTGATTCCAAAAATACTACTTTGCTGCTTTTGAATTTGTTTATCCTTAACATACTCTTTATTATGAACAAGGAATTTATACACACCATCTAAAATTCCATAATAAATAAAGAAGAAAACAGCAATCGCAACACATAACATAAATTGAGCAGGTATCCATTGTGAGTTGACAAAATGTGTTTCTGTTAATAACGCCACACATGCAAGTGAAACAATGATCAATAAAACACTACCAGCAACAGCTAAAGTCAAATGAGAGTGAAATTGATGATATTGTTCCTGTAACTCTTGTAAATCACTAAAACTCATTTTTATTTCCTGATCTTCAATATTCTGATATGGATTTTTAGAAAGAGCAGCTACCATGATGACAAAAATACTTATACCAATAATGATTAAGAAACCAAAACCACTCCATGTTTCATAAGGTGTATTTGAACATAAAATAGGAATGAGAAGTCCCAAAATCATGAATGATACAGATAATGCCATTTTTAATGCAAAACTTTTTTTGATTTGTATATAGTCGTCTATTTTTTGTTTTGACATTAAATAATAAGAAGTATCTGTTTTTTGAAAAGAATCATCATAATCTTCTTTTAATAAATAATCTAAACTCACTTGAAACAATTCGCTTATTAAAATTATCTTTTCCATCTCTGGATATCCATTTTGCGATTCCCATTTACTGACTGCCTGTCTTGATACATTTAATTGATAGGCTAAATCTTCCTGAGATAAACCTTTTTCTTTTCTTAATTGTTGTAACTTTTCTCCAAAACTCATATATCTCACCTCTTGTCTTAAGCATAGTCAAAATCAGCTCTATAAACCACCAACCTAGAGTTGTTTTTTGTCAACTAGAAGTTGCAAATAAGGGTTGCTACTTTATTTTAACATATTTTAACTCACAAAAATGTAAAGATTGCTTCAAACTCTTATAGATTAAAAAAATAAGTCCTCAAATCATCAAAGAGATATATTCTTTTTATTATCATCTAACTGTCCTATTATAGTTAATAAATCTATGATAGATTCATTTTATTTGATACTTACCCACACCTAATACATAGATATTGCATATTTTTATAATCAATAAATTATGCATTTTGCATTTTTTTAATATAAAATAAAATGTATTTTGCATTTTTTTATATCATTTCATGATATTTTGCTTATTATTTTCAGTCATAGTGACTTCATTAATCAATTTATTGCATCTTTTTTACGCTTATTTTCCTATATAACAGAGTAGAAATGATCTTTATAAACCACTAATCTAAGATTGTTTTTATCAACAATAAGCTACAAATAAGGATTACTATCTTTTTTAACACATTTTTACTTACAAAATGTAAAGATTGTGCTAAAGTATTATAGGGGTGTTCATAATGATAAAGGATTTTCAACAATTATTAAAAGATAAAAATATTCAATTTTATATTGTTCCTACTGATGATGATCATCAGTCTGAAACTGTAGGTGACTATTATCAGGCACGTGCTTATTTAAGTGGCTTTACTGGTAGTGCTGGAACATTACTTGTGATGCAAGATGAAGCTTATCTTTGGACTGATGGGCGTTATTTCATTCAGGCAGCTAAGGAATTATACGAAGGTATTACATTAATGAAAATGGGACAAAAAGGTGTCCCTACACTATTAGAATTTCTTATCCAACATATTCAAGAACATGATAAGATTGCTTTTGATGGTCAAACAATGGCTTGTCAATTTATTCTTGATTTGAAAAAACAGCTTAAAATTGATGACTATCAAATAGAGTGTGTTGATCTTATGCAGGAATTTTGGAAAGATAGACCTCAAAGATCATGTGAAAAAGCTTTTCTTTATGATATTCAATATCATGGATTATCAACTCATAAAAAGATTGAAAAGATTTTAGACTACATGAAAGATCATAACTGTCAATCACATTTAATAACAACACTTGATGATATAGCTTGGATTTTTAATATCAGAGGAAATGATATTCCATGTTCTCCAACTGTCTTAGCGTTTGCTTTAATTACATTGGATCAGTCATATTTATACCTTCAAAAAGGAAGTTATGACTTAGATATGGTAAAAGCATTACAACAAGAAAACGTCCTTGTGAAAGATTATCAGGATATTTATCAGGATGCTCAGGAATTAAAAGGTCGTGTTTTACTCAGTACCAACCATATTAATTATGCTTTATTCCAATGCTTAAACTGTGAAATTGTTGACAAAATGAATCCATCTCAAATGTTGAAGGCTATTAAAAACGAAGTTGAAATTGAAAATTCAAAACATGCTCATATCAAAGATGGTGTTGCCATGACAAAATTCATGTATTGGCTAAAAAATAATTATGGAAAAATTGATATGGATGAGATGAGTGTTTCTGATAAAGTCTTAGAATTGAGACAACAACAGGATTTATTTATTGAACCAAGTTTTACAACAATTTGTGCTTGGAAAGACAATGCCGCTTTAATGCATTATCATCCAACATCTACACAATTTACAAAGATTGATCAAGATGGCATGCTATTGATTGACAGTGGTGGACAATATATGGATGGAACAACAGATATTACAAGAACATTCGTATTAGGACAGATTACAGATATCCAAAAGAAACATTTTACTATGGTCTTACAAGGGATGTTAGCCTTACAAAATGCACATTTCTTACATGGATGTACAGGACAAAGTCTAGATATTCTAGCCAGAGGACCAATGTGGGATGAAGATATTGATTATCAATGCGGTACTGGACACGGTGTTGGTCATTTATTAAATGTTCATGAAGGACCACAGAGCTTCCGTTATAAATTGCGTTCTATGTCTGAAAATGTCATTTTAGAACCAGGAATGAATATTACTGATGAACCAGGTATTTATTTAGAAGGACAATATGGTATTCGTATTGAAAATGAATTATTATGTGTCAAAGGTCATGAAAATGAATATGGACAATTCTTACATTTTGAACCATTAACATTTGTACCTATTGATTTAGATGCTATTGATGTCAATATGTTAAGTCAAAAAGAAAAGAACTGGCTTAACCACTATCATCTAGAAGTTTATGAAAAAATTTCTCCATATTTAAATGATGAAGAAAAACAATGGTTAAAAGAATATACAAAAACCATTTAAAAACACAGGTCACATTTTGACCTGTGTTTTCTTCTAATCTAAATCTTCTCCATTTGTTTCAATCACATGTTTATACCAATAGAATGATTTCTTCTTAGCTCTTGAAAAATCTCCTTCATGTGCATTATTATAATTGACATAGATAAATCCATAACGTTTATCATATTCACCTGTAGAAGCTGAAACAATATCAATTGGTGCCCACATCGTATATCCTAATAAATCAACACCATCATAATCAACAGCTTCTTTCATAGCTGCAATATGAGCAGCTAAATAATCAATACGATATTGATCATCTACAACATATTCATCATTATCATCAATATATTTATCATAAGCTCCAAAACCATTTTCAACAATCATCATAGGAAGTTCAAAACGATCATTAAACCAGTTGAGACACCATCTTAAACCAACTGGATCAATTTGCCATCCCCAATCACTAGCTTTTAAGTATGTATTTCTGACATAGTCTTCTTCAGAGAAATCAAATGAACGACCAAATCTTCCAGTATATTTTGTCGCATAGCTCATATAATAAGAGAATCCTATATAATCTACACATCCTTCAGCCAATGCTTTTTCATCTTCTGGTAAGATAAAGTTATCATATCCTTTTCTTTCAAATTTCTTTAATAAGTGTTTAGGATAATGTCCTCTGGCATGAACTTCTACATACCAATATTTTTGATGCATTGCTTGTTGTGCATTTAAAACATCTTCAGGATTGCATGTTGCTGGATAAACAGCATTCATACCAATCATACATCCAACTTTTGCATCAGGATCAATTTCATGTGCCGCTTTCACTGCCAATGCACTGGCAACTAATTCGTGATGTGCTGATTTATACATCATATATTCAATATCGTCACCTTCTTTAACAAGAACTGCACCTTCTTGAGCAAGATGATGTGCCCCCATTGATATTAACTCAGCCTGATTATTGATTTCATTAAAAGTCATCCAATATTTAACTTTTCCTTTATATCTTTCAAAACAAACTTTGGCATATTTCACAAAGAAATCAATACATCTACGATCCATAAACCCATTATACTTTTCAGCTAAATGATATGGCATTTCAAAGTGTGATAAAGTCACAATTGGTTCAATTCCTAAACGATGCATTTCATCAAATAAATCATCATAAAATTTTAATCCTTCTTCATTAGGTTGTTCATCATCACCATTTGGAAAAATTCTTGTCCATGCGATAGAAGTTCTAAAAGCTTTAAATCCCATCTCTGCCATTAAAGCTAAATCTTCTTTATAATGATGATAGAAATCAATACCTACATGATTGGGATAATCTTCACCATCAATAACACCATTTGTAATTCTTCTTGCAACACCATTAGATCCTGCTGTCATCACATCAGCAATACTAACACCTTTTCCTCCTTCATTCCATGCTCCTTCAGCTTGATGGGCAGCAATCGCTCCACCCCATAAAAAATCTTTTCTAAATCCCATTTTTTAATTACCTCCATTTCTATTTTTTATTATACTACAAAATAGCTTTGAAAAAAGAATATTTCATATAATAAAAGATTATTTTTCTCTCTTTTCAACCACCACATGAACAGAATCACCAGGTTGCTTGTTTAATTGTTTTCTAATAGATTTCAACATCCCAATAATATAACAGATTTGACCATATTCATCTTTCACTCCCATATTGACAATACTTCCATCATAGGGAACACCATCAAATGTGACATGAACTTTCATTCTTCCTTTTCCATATAATTGTCTTATATCATAGGGACAAATCACATAAGCACCATCTCGATCCTCTACTTTATGAATCATGGCATCAAATTCAAATAAGTGACTCATTCAACAATCTCCTCTTGTTTTTTGGTTAAATTTCTTTTCACTTCTAAACGATAATTCGTCCATCTTCTCAATAACTCATAAATAACTGAGAAAGTTGGTAATCCAAAAACCATTCCTGGTATACCAAACAATCCGCCACCAACACTGACTGCAAATAACACCCATAAAGCTGATAAACCAACTGAATTTCCTACAACATGTGGATAGATTAAATTGGATTCAAACTGTTGTAATAGGGTACTGAAAACAAGAAAAATCAATGCTTTCACAGGTGATACAAATAATATTAATGCTGAAGATATCACTGCCCCAATAATAGGTCCAAAATATGGAATAATATTTGTAAAACCAATGACAATAGCCGCAATAGACGCATAAGGAATATCTAAAATCATACAACCAATATAACACAATACGCCAATGATAATTGATTCTGTTAATTGTCCAGCCAAGAAATTTTCAAAAGTTGTTCCTGTTAATTTGACAACTTCGCTGATATACTGATAATGTTGATCATTGAATAAAGCATGTGCAAATTTTTTCACCTGTCTGATCAGTTTATCTTTAGAGAAAATCATATAGATAGCCATGACAAATCCCATAAAAATATTAATGACACTTGTTGTGATATGGGAAACACCTGAAGCAATATTAGGTGCCCAAGCCGTTAAAGTAGAAATGAATGTTTGAGCAAAACGTGTTTGAAATTCATTGATTTTATCAAGAAGATCTGGTGATAAACGAATTTCTTCAAACACATAATTCAACCATTTTTCAGCCTGCGCAAAAATACTAGGTAAATTATCTATCAATGTTCTTACATTTTCTATAACTTGTGGCACAACAACCATAACAACAAGTAATAATACTAATAAAATAAGTAACACTGATAAAATCGCTGAAACAACTCTACGTTTTTTCTTATTTTGTATAGCTAGTTTCTTTTCAAAAAACTTCATTGGAATATTAAAGATAAAAGCCAGAATAAAACCTATAATAAATGGTTGAATAATATTTAATAATTCCCCCAAATATTGAAAAATACTTTCAAAATAAATCACCCCTAAAACAAGTAAAGCGGCATAACTCAAAATAATTAATATATTTTTTAATGTCAAATCACGTACTTTTATGGATGTTTTCAAATCAATCACCTCATTTTTATTTTATATTGTCATTATGAACTCTTTATTTATCTTCCATAATATATTTTTGCATCAAAGATGGATTCTTTTCTAAGAATTTAAACACAAAGACACCTATCAATAATACAATCAGTTCTCCTATAAACACATACATAGCATTTATAAAAAATGGTAAATCCAATAAAAAATATAACTCTGCACCAACAATAATCCCATTAAACAAAGCACCTAAAAAAGCTCCTAGAAATAAGTTAGAAATCATTGTCAATGATAGACAAGTTATAAGTGATGCTAGTGTACCAAATATGACATCATAAATGCCTAATGGAGAAAACGCATTAGCCAACATGCATCCTACAAGTAATCCCGGAATATAGCGACGATTATAAAAAGCTAAGAAAATCAATATTTCAGATAATCTTAACTGAATTGCACCATAAGAAAAAGCAGAACATACCAAAGTGAAAACAGCATATATACAGGCTATCATTGCATTTATCGCAACTATTTGTATTTTTCTTTTCATATCTCAACCTCACTTCTTTATTCATTATACCATATTTTTATATTTCTTAAAAAAAAGCTTTTCATTTATTCTTCCATTAATTAAACTATATTTAAAGATAGGAGGAATCATTATGACAACGCTTTATGTTTCTGATTTAGATGGTACACTTTTAAATTCCAATCAGACATTATCTCCCTTTACCATCCAGACAATCAATCAGCTTGTTAGTGATGGTATGTTATTTTCTTATGCAACAGCCAGATCTTATCGGACAGCTAAGAAAGTCACACAAGGATTACAGGCGCCTTTTCCTTTAATTGTTTATAATGGTGCATGTATGAGAGATAATGTATCAGGTGAGATCTTATTATCACATTGTTTCCAAGAAGATATTCATCTGCTTTTAGATCATTTTTTAAACAATCATCTTTATCCTATTGTCTATGCGTTTATTGATGGTGAAGAAAAATTTTCTTTTATTCCAGAAAAATGCACACCCGGGATGCTTGAATTTATTGAGTCTAGAAAAGGTGATCCACGTATCAGAATCATCCATCATCCCAAAGACTTTTATGTTGGTCAAATTTTTTATGTCACATTGATTGATGAAACAGATAAGCTCAAACCGTTTTATGAATATTATCAAAAACAATATCATTGTTTATTCCAAAAAGATATTTATACAAATCAACAATGGCTTGAAATTATGCCTCAAGGAACATCTAAAGCACATGCTATTGAACAATTAAAACATATTTATCATTATGATCGTCTTGTTGTTTTTGGAGATGGAGAAAATGATATTGAGATGTTTCAGTTAGCTGATGAAGCCTATGCAGTAGATAATGCACATGAAAAATTAAAAGCGATTGCTACTCAAATCATCCCTTCCAATGATCAAGATGGGGTTGCTCAATTTTTAAAAAAGACATATCAAAAGCTATAATATGATTTCACATTATAGCTATACATAGATAATCTTCACTTCAGATAAATTTATTTTTCCTTTTAAAATCATTGTATGTTCAACAATATTATGATCAAACATTTCCATATCAATATATGATAGTACACTATCTGTACAATTCTTCACTTTCCATGTCTTTGGAATATAAAGTTCTAACATGGCACAGCTCATATAAAGATAACAATTGATCTCCTGTCCTTTTATATCAGCCTGATCAAAATAAATCTTCATCATTCCTGCTCTATTGGTAATGGTTATATCTTCCATATTTTGTGAGTCAATATAACGAATACAGCTTCCAAAGCTTTCTTTAATATCAACATGCCCATCTTTTACAGTTTTTTTATCTTGAATATCCTGTGCGTAATGGGTATGTTTTTTTGATGCTGGAAATAATATATGACAACCTATACTTGCTAATAAGGCAGCTATTAAGACTGTCCAAGGCGTAATGGCTTCTAAACCAAGTGGCTCATCATAAATGATGATTAAAAACGCTATTGAAAACAAGAATCCTGTTGCACGTTTATGTAATAAACTAGATAAAGCAGATACACCAAAAAAAACTGTCAGTAATAAAGTCCATATACTCATATGTATATTCACAAGACCTAATTGTGTCACAATCAATAAGACTGCCAAAGCAATAAACAAAACACCCCAAAACATTTTACTTTTTTTCATCTTATAACCTCTTTTCCTCTAATCTTATTTTTAGTGGTTTATAATAATGTCTAGATACATACACTTGCTTATGTGTATCTTCAAATTCAATAAGACATGGACTAGATATTGTTTTATGAATAGCATATATTTTCTTGACATTCAAAATAGTCGACTTTGATATTCTCATAAAGTTTCCTGGTAACATTTCTTCAAGTTCATACAGTTTATACTTAATCTGATACATATCATTTTTGGTATGGGCATGAATATGATGATCACTGGTTTCAAAAAATAAAATATCGTCCAATGATAAATAATATTCTACTTGACCTTTATAAAAAATCATTGTTTTTGAACTTTTAGACATATCATGAATCACTTCTTGTATGCGTTGCACTTTTTCATTCAAAGATGGAGCTTTAATAACCACTTCTTCTTCCTGTAAACTCTCATCTATTTCTATTTTGACCTTCATATCTAATCTCCTTTGATATCTTTACTATAATAAGAAATACCAAAAAAGTAAATACTCCTAGCCTAAGTGGTTCATATGTCAAAGTAAGTGGTCAAAAAAAGGTATGTATCATGAAATGATATATACCTTCTTCATCCTATAATTCTTCACCGTTTGTTTCGATGACTTTTTTATACCAATAATAAGAATCCTTTGGAATTCTATTCAATGTTCCAGAATTTTCATCTTCTTCTCTATCAACATATACAAATCCATAACGTTTTTGATATCCATTTAACCAGCTTAATAAATCAGTATATGACCATGTACAATAAGCCAAAACTCGACATCCATCATCAATAGCTTTCTTTAATTCTTCAATATGTGCTTTTAAATAAGCAATACGATATGGATCATGAACCTGTCCATCTTCAACCTTATCAAAAGCTCCTAAACCATTTTCAGAAATAACAACAGGTAAATCATAACGTGAAGTAATATCACGACAGCACATTCTGATTCCCATTGGATCTATTGTCCAATCCCAATCTGTTGTTGGTAAGAAATCATTTGCTGGATTCTTATATAATCCCGGTACACCTTGAACTTGAGCTGTTCCTTTTTCACCGGTGTTGTTCATTGTATTTGTCATACCAACACCATTGATGTCATTATATTCAGCAACACATGTCTGATAATAATTCACACCCATAAAGTCAACTAATGCAGCAGCTTTTTTCAAAATGTCTTCATCGCCATCTTCCATTTGTGGAGTGACTCCTTGACTTTCTAAATATGCCCAAGCACTTCTTGGATAACGTCCATAAGCATAAACATCCATCCACCAATAATTTTGTAAATCATCATAATCAGCTTTAGCCATCGCATTTTCAGGTTTTCTATCATATGCATAACATGGACTGTAAGCAAATGAAGCACCAACTTTGGCGTCAGGATACATTTCTTTTAAAGCCAAAACTGTCTTTGCATGTGCCATATTAGCATGATGGTTAACCTGATAGAATGTTTTCATATCGTTTTCTTTTCCTGGTGGATGCATTCCTTTTAACCATCCAAATGATGTAAAGATATTTTGTTCGTTCATTGTAATCCAGTATTTGACACGATCACCATATCTTTTGAAAAGTGTTGTTGCATAGTTTACATAATCATCAACAATCTGACGACTTTCCCAACCATGATATTGATCTTCTAAAGCTTGAGGCATATCCCAATGATAAACTGTCACCATAGGTTCAATGCCATATTTTAATAATTCATTAATTAAATCATCATAGAATTGAAGTCCTGCTTCATTCACTTCACCATTTCCATTTGGGTAGATTCTTGTCCAGGCAATAGAGAAACGATACGTTTTTAATCCCATTTCTGCCATTAATTTAACATCTTCCTTGTAACGATGATAATGGTCAACAGCTTTATCTCCTGTTGTTGCTTTAAAAGTTTTTCCTGGAATTCTTACAAACTTATCCCAATTGGAAACACCTTTTCCATCTGCATCCCATCCACCTTCTACCTGATAGGCAGCAGATGCACTTCCCCATAAAAAGTCTTGAGGGAAACCTTTTGATTTTTCAAAATACATATAAGTCCTCCTTTTTATATATTCTCATTCATAAACTCAATAAGAGATAATGAATATGAATCCTGTTGTTCTTTTAAATCATAAAGATGTTCTTCTTTGATTGGAAACAGTAACTTATTAGAAGCATCATGATTATATAATGGAAATACCATATGGAATGGCACATCCTGATCATTTTTAGAATGAATATAAACTGTTGGAATCTGATTTTTCTTAACCAGTTCTACAGTATCTAATTTTTTAATATCTAGCTTTAACTCATCTTTCACGACTTTTCTAATCATCATACCCGCTAAATATTTCGTTACTTTCATCTCTTTTTGACATTTCAATGTTAAATAGTGATAAACATTATCATAAGCTCCTTCACTGATAATCAAATCTACATTCTTTAATTTACCAAGTCCAGAAGCATTTAAAATCGTATTGGCTCCCATTCCTTTTCCATACATAATCAAACGATGCTGATCTCCATACTTCTGTAATAAATACGTATTGAAATACATTAAATCAAAAACATCACGATAGCCAAAACCACGAATATATCCATCACTTAAACCATGAGCATGTGCATCAATCATTAAAATATTATCATTTTCAAAAACGCTTTCTAAATATTCAACAGTCTGTGTTAAAGACTTCGCTGATGCCATTAATGCATGCAAACAAACAATTGTTCTTGTCGCATTTGGTTTTTCTATCAGATAAGCTTGAAGATATAGACCTTTATGATTTTG
The DNA here is from genome assembly GCF_012027715.1 of Massilimicrobiota sp. SW1139. Lineage (NCBI taxonomy): Bacteria > Bacillati > Bacillota > Erysipelotrichia > Erysipelotrichales > Erysipelotrichaceae > Massiliimicrobium > Massilimicrobiota sp. SW1139. The sequence continues at coordinate 16,742 of NZ_SJOR01000013.1, forward strand.
TATTTTGACTTTTTGAGCATTGATTTTTTCATACCAGTTTCCTTGATCTTCTTTATTTAAATGTTCACGATATAATACCTTTTTAGCAAACTGATTAGCTAAAGCTAAGCTTGCTGTTAAGGTAGAAGCCGTTAAAGTAGAAGCAACTGCTGTTGTAATGGCTACCTTCTTTTTCATTTATACCACTCCTTAAAATTATCCATTAATAATCTATTAATATTTGTAACCTGTTCAAATGAACTGAGGCGATAACTTTCATTTTCCATTCTTGCTGCAAAATACTGTATAGCTGTCACCAATTCATCTCTCACTTTTGGTTTCATGTTATCTGGGAAAGATTCAATTGGAAAACAAGTAAAGACAAAGGTATTATAATCTCTATGGAATAAATCCAGTAAGATCTGATATCCCTCTGCTTGAATAATAGAATTTCCTAACGCCAGATCCAAATCATGATTTGCAAAAGTCAACATATAATGAATAATATTACGCAATACATTCATTAAAACTTCATAATAATGATCATAATCACTATAAAAAATATAGTAAATATACGAAAAAACAAGATTCCCCTGATTTTCATCTTTCTTTTTATCAACCAATACAAAATCTTTCTCTATTAATGTAAATTCATCTTTAAATGTATCTATAATAGCTTTTGTCACATGGTATTGTGATAAAACCATTGATCCAAAATCAGTCATAATAGCAAATGTAAATCGTGAATTTAAGCATAGTGTACGAATAGCCTTAAAAAGTTCATCAGGAACATTCTTATAAAATTTATCTAAATGACGATAAACAATGCGTATGATTTTTCTAATATAATAAAGATGATATTGATATTCAGTATCTAAATATTTTGAATTGGTACCATCCCACTCATATTGATATAGCACAGATTCAAATAAAAGATTCACTGAATCAATAAAGTTTTTATAATTCTTATGTTTCAAATTCATCTTTAAACATGGTAAGAAAATTTTATAGAAATCATCCATTGTTTGTTGGTTAATTCCATGATGATACTTCATATAACTTAAAATATCACAGAAATCAATAGGCGCTAAGATATTCAGTTCACTTGATACTGTTTTGATAAAATTTTCATACAATGAATAATGCAAAACACGTTTATATCCTAGTTTTGCCAGTACTCTTGAAAGAGCATCTTTAACAATATAAAGCTTTTCCTGTTCATGTAGATCTTCTGAAAAAGTATACGTAATTTCATCCTGACAATGAATTTCAACAAAAATATCAATTTGTCTAAAATTCTGATCCAACATATAATAATGAACTTTAAACGTATGTTCTTCGGTGCGATAGCCACTATGATAACGATATTTTCCTACATACTGTGATTGATGATCAGCCATGAATTTTTCCATGACTGCTTTATCAAACGTCATATTTTATCCTCCTTTATGAGCTTTTTGAAAACGTGGTAAAAACTGATTACGTACATACTGCACGGCAATGTAACGTATATTTTCTTTAGAAAAATCTCCTCCTATAGATAATGAAGTATCCATAATTTCTTCAGTCAATAAAGTTAATTCATGATCTGATAATTCTATTTTTTCCAAAGCAATAGTTGTTCTTACAATTTCTTTACAATCATCTATATAATTCTTTTTATCTATATCTGTCACATGTTCCATATTTTAACACTCCTCTTATTCATCATTATAACATGATTATATGTCTTTTTTATAGACAATTCTGTCTTTTTTTTAAGTCATTTTATGATGCTTTTCTTCATCATTTCTCATATAAAAAGATAGCTCTGTTCTATCTTCTCTACATCTCTTTTTCACACAGCTATCTTAAAAAAGTTATGTCTTCAGTTATGGATAAACCTAAGTTTTCTAAATGTTGTCGGGCCTGATGATACGTTTTCATATCCAGTAAAGATTGGCTTTCATGAGCATCAGTTCCAATAATGATACGATTGCCCACCTCTCTAGCTATTTTGAAAAAAGTATCATTAGGATAATGACGATGTGTTTTATATCCTAACAAATTAAATTCTAATGGTAAATTCATTTCCTTTGCCTTGATACATAATCTAAGCATTTCCTGCTTATAGAATGGATCCGATGTATCATAACGTGCCAAATCCGGATGTGCCACATAACTGTATAATCCAGTTTCCATAGCTTTTATGCAGCTATCAACATATTGAGATAATTGTGATTTTGTAAGAGGATGTCCAAAATATATACCTGTTTCATCACTGCCATCATAATGATGACCTAAAATAATATAATCAATAGGATATTGTTTTAACATGTCTCTTAAACCATCCATATATTTTTCAAAATATTCACATTCCAATCCTATTTTAATAGAAATTTGATGCTTATATTTTTCCTTTAATTTTAATAAAGTTGATACATAATCATCAATCTCATAGGCTTCCATACGCATCGTTGGATGAAATGAGGAATCATAAATCCAAGGGGTATGATCACTAAATCCAAGTTCTGTATAACCAGATTGAATAGCTGATAGAATATAATCTTCTTCACTATCTATAGCATGTTGACAACGTCTTGTATGAGTATGATAATTCTTCACTATGACTCAGCTCCTTTTCTTGATAATTATAGCGTAAATTGAATCATTTGAAAATAAAAAGGCATCTTATGAAGATACCTATTCATAATCACATGTATAACCACGCATATCTAATTCTAATTTTTCTACCTGCCAATCTTTCAACAAATCACCAAGCTCTTCTTTCATTCTTACAACACCTTTTTTATCACTTTCTCTAATCAATGCCATAATCGTTGGACCAGCCCCTGATAAATAGCATCCCAGCACATGTTCATCCTGTTCCAAAACAGACATAATTTCATCATATCCCTGAATTAAAGTTCCACGATAAGGTTGATGCAGGCGATCCTTGAAACCGAGTTTAAGTCCATCATCATATCCATTGATTAAAGAGGCAACCATTAATGCTAAATGAGAAACATTCGCAATAGCATCCTGACGAGGCAACTGTTGTGGTAAAACAGCACGAGATTTTTCTGTTGATAAAGTAAATGGAGGTATGAAAGCAACAAAACGATAATCATGTTTGACAGGAATATTCAATGTTGTGACATGTTCTTCATTCATGACTGACACTGTCAATCCACCAAAGATGGCTGGTGCTACGTTATCTGGATGTCCTTCTATTTGTGTTGCCAGTTCTAATATTTCCTGTCGATCTTCACTACGGTCCATGAACGCATATGCACCGACAATACCTGCAACAATACATGTTGAAGAACTTCCTAAACCTCTTGTATAAGGGACATCTCCACTACATTCAATACGTAATCCTTGAAACTGCAATCCACAAGCTTTTGCACCTTCAACAAATGCTCGATAAGTTAAATTGTCCTGATTACAGAATTGTTGCGGACAGCCCGTAATTTCTAAGCCCTGATCCAGCAATTCAAAAACAAATGTATTGTATAATGTCACAGCAAGACCTGCAACATCAAATCCCGGTCCTAAGTTAGCACTTGTCGCCGGAACTCTCACTTTGACTTTCATAATGACATCTCCTTTATTTTTTGAGAAATCTCATGAATTATATCATCTTTATCTATAACTTTTTGATGTAAAATTTCTTTTTGATCAAGTTGAACTAATGGTTTTGGAATATCAACACCTGTTTTTTCATAAACAGCTTCAATCGCTTGATATTCAGATAAGCTTTGATCTGTTAAAGCTTTATAAACAGAATCAGCAAATTTATATGGTGAAGCTGTCGCTAAAATAATTGTCTTTGTTTCATCTCCCGAAGCCTTTTGATATTCTTTATAAACGCCATAACCAATAGCAGTATGTGTATCTAAAAGATAACCTGTCTGTTCAAAACATGTTTTGATTGTATCTAGTACTTCATCTTCATTAAGCCATCCTGCCTTAAATACATCCTGTATCTTTTCTAATAAATCAGATGAAATTTCATAAACACCATTTTGATTCAAATCATCCATATATGATTTTACCTTTTGACTATCCTGTGCCATCATATACACAAGTCTTTCTAAATTACTTGAAACAAGGATATCCATGGCAGGTGCATTTGTTTTATAAAATTCACGACGTGCATCATATTTCCCAGTACGGAAAAAATCAGTCAAAATATTATTTTTATTAGACGCTACAATAAATTTTTGGATTGGTAAACCCATCTTTTTCGCTAGAACTCCAGCTAAACAATTCCCAAAGTTTCCACTTGGTATAGTGAAATGAACACTCTCACCTAAACGAATCTCATTTTTATTAACAAGTGTCATATATGAATAAAAATAATACACAATCTGTGGAATCAAACGCCCTATATTAATAGAGTTAGCTGAAGAAAGGAAAACATGATGTTCATCACATAAATCTTTTAATGCTGATGATTGAAAAGCCTGTTTCACTGCTCTTTGAGCATCATCAAAATTACCCTGAATTCCAACCACATCAACATTGTTTCCTGTCTGTGTTACCATTTGTTGTTTTTGAATAGGTGAAACCCCATCAACAGGATAGAAAACCTGAATATATGTTCCATCTACATCTTTAAATCCTTCTAAAGCAGCTTTTCCAGTATCTCCAGATGTTGCAGCTAAAATCATTACTTTTCTTTGTTCACCTTTTTTCTTAAGTGAATATGTCATAAAATGTGGCAATAATGACAATGCCATATCTTTAAAAGCGGCTGTTGGTCCCTGGAATAATTCAGCGATAAAAACATCTCCTGCCTGTTTAACAGGAACAACTTCCTGGGGAAATAAATTTTGTCCATAAGCTTTTTGACATAACGCTCTCATTTCTTCTTTTTCCTGTTCTCCCACAAAAGAAGTCATAATTTCAGTTGCCATGTCTACATAAGATAAATGTTGTAATGCTTTTAAATCTTTCTGATCCAATTCAAAATCAGGAACAAGCAATCCTCCATCACTACCAATTCCCTGTAAAATAGCATCACAAAAATCCAATGGTCTTTGTTGACCTCTTGTACTCACATATTTCTTTTCATTCATGATATACACCTGCTTTCCATATTTGTTACATTGTATACAATTTTAAAATACAAGTCAATATTATTAGAATATTTAAGTATAGTTCCTATTTATTTTATAAAATATCTAAAAATAACAAATATTTTATGATATTTTGAAAATATCATTTTGACTAATATTCTATAATATACTATAATAGCAATAATTATATGAAGGGGGAAGCAAAAATGAGTCAAATCATTATACCAAAAGATTATCAACCACATCTTAATTTAATTGAAACTGAAGTTGCTATTAAGATGATTAAAGATACATTTGAAAGAAGATTAGCTGAACAGCTTCGTTTAACACGTGTCTCTGCACCTTTATTTCTATTAAAAAATACTGGGCTTAATGATGATTTAAACGGAATTGAAAAACCTGTTTCATTTACTTCATTTGAATTGAATCATAATGATGAAATCGAAATCATTCATTCTTTAGCCAAATGGAAAAGAGATGCTCTTTATCGCTATGGTTTTGAACAACATACAGGTTTATATACAGATATGAATGCAATTAGAAAAGATGAAGAATTAGATAATATTCATTCTATGTATGTGGACCAATGGGATTGGGAAATGGTGATTTCCAAGGAAGATCGTACTTTAGATTATTTTAAAGCAATTGTTTCAAAAATATATAATGCTTTATTAGATGTTGAATTTCTCATGATCAGACACTATCCACAACTTGGTGAATCTATTTTACCTGATGAAATCTATTTTATCACTTCTCAAGAGTTAGAAGATTTATATCCAGATCTTTCACCTAAAGAAAGAGAAAAAGCTATCACAAAAGATAAAAAAGCTGTCTGCATCTTACAAATTGGGGATATTTTAAAATCAGGAAAAAAACATGATGGACGTGCACCTGATTATGATGATTGGAAATTAAATGGGGATATCCTTGTTTATAACACGCAATTAGATGATGCATTAGAAATTTCAAGTATGGGTATTCGTGTAGATGAACACGCATTAAAAGAACAATTAGAAAAAGCCAATGCAATGGAACGTTTATCTTTACCTTTCCATCAAAATGTAATCAATCATGTTCTTCCATTAAGTATTGGTGGTGGAATTGGTCAAAGCCGTTTATGTATGTTCTTTTTAAGAAAAGCTCATATTGGAGAAGTACAAGCTTCTTTATGGGATGATGAAACTATGAAATTATGTAAAGAAAATCACATTCATTTATTATAAAAAATAAACTATAATCAATCAGATCCGGTTGATTATAGTTTTTTTATGTCATCACATATTTTCTAAGATTGTTATAACATCCAATAATGATGCCAAAACACCTTGTGCCTTTTGTACATAGTCTTCACCTGGTTGCTTTAAATCAGGAATGCAATAGACAGGCACTTTCGCATCATAAGCCGCCTGTATACCTGCTTCACTATCTTCTAAAACAATAGCCTCTGACGGCAAAACATTTAATCTTTCACAGGCTTTTAAGAAAATATCAGGATATGGCTTCCCTCTTTGGACATCACTGCCACAAATGATTTCATCAAAATAAGAAAGAATATGGTGTATGTCTAAAATATGGCAAGCTCTTGAAGGGAGACTAGATGTAGCTAAAGCGATTTGATAATGATGATCTTTAAGATATTGTAATAATTCTTTTGCTCCTTTTTTTAATGCAACCCCATCTTCTTGCATGAATTGTGTTTCTAAACGATGAAATAATTGAAATTTTTCTTCAATATCATAATCCAGATGATAATGTTCCTTAATAAACTGTAAAGAGACTTTCAATTGCTTCCCTGGATAATCTTTGACATAATCATCCATTGTAAATGAATATCCATAACTCTCAATCAATTTTTTATAACATTTATATGAAATGACTTCACTATCAATCAAAAGCCCATCCATATCAAAAATAACTGCCTTTAACATAACCATCCTCCTCAACTTTATGTTTATCTTATTACAAAACACTTGAAAAGAAAAGTTCCTTACAGAAACAGAAAAAATTTTCTCAGATAAAAAATACCCCTTCACTCATGAAGAGGTATTCTTTTATTCAATTTCAATATGATAATCTAAAATATAGACTGTAACGAAAGTTAAAATCACATTGAAAAATAGATCAATGAACATAAACGTAACTGGAATTCCATACCATTCAATAGATGTGATACTCATACCTGATAAAACAAATTGTATCCATGAGAAAATGATTCCCAAAATTATCCATATACAAATCCCGACAGCCAAACGATGATGACGACATAAAGCTGTATGTGCTAACGTTAAAGCAAAATAAATAGATATAATAAGCGCATATGTTTCTACAATCATATAAATAAGACTTAATAATGATTCACCAGGCTGATTCATGAACATCTGTCCTAATCCTTTGAACACTTCTGGAATTCCCTGAAAAATCTGCATGATTGACATATTATGTGTCAACAATGACATCATAACTCCCATCAATAAAACCCCAAACATCAATGCAATTCCACCAAGAATAAGCCATACAAATGAAACAATAAGCTTAGAAATAATTAAATGCAAAGATGATACAGGTAAAGTCAATGTCAGATAAGCTGGTCTTTTAAACATAGAATGATAATAATGTGTAAAAATACTGACAAATAATGCAATACTAATTCCCATAACCAAAACTGTAAATCCAAAAGCCATCATAAAGCTTAAAATAGGAATATCTGGAATTAGTCCTTCTGTAAAAAATGGTAATAATAAACATGCACCCCAGAAAACACAAAACGAGATGAAAAAGGAACGCATAGAATGAATAAATTCATATTTCATTAATTTTAACATTTGAATTCCTCCTTAAAAATATCATTAATAGAAGCTTGTCTTTTCATTCTTAAGTCCTCACTATTTTCATGTAAGATAATTTCACCATTTTTAATAAAGATCACTTCATCAAATATCTTTTCAATATCCGCAATCAAATGTGTTGATAATAAAACAAGTGCATCTTCAGCATAATTATTTAAAATAGTATCTAAAATAAGTTCTCTTGCAGCCGGATCAATACCACCTAATGGTTCATCTAAAATATAAATCTTTGCTTTTCTAGACATAACCAATATCAACTGAAACTTCTCTTTCATTCCTTTTGATAATTCTTTAATCTTCACTTTCTTTTCAATATCCATTCTTTCCATTAAAGATAATGCCTTATTCAAATCAAAATCATCATACATATCAACAAATAAATTCAATGCATCACTGGTTGTCATCCAGTTTTCAAAATAAGGTTCATCTGGTAAATAAGAAATGATTTTTTTAGAATGAATACCTATAGCTTGCTGATCAATTTGAACATCTCCATCATATTCTTTCAATAAACCATTTAAAACTTTAATCAGTGTTGTTTTCCCACTTCCATTAGGCCCAAGTAAACCCACAATCTGTCCACCATGTAAAGTTAAATTCACATCTTTTAAAACTTGTTTCTTTCCATATTTTTTATTTAAATCTTGGATTTTTATAAGTTCACTCATGATTTTCCTCCTTTAAATAAGCAATAATATCTGCTTTTGTAATGCCATAACGCTCCATTTCTTTAACAAACTGTTGAATCGTTTCTTGTATTTTGTTTTGACGACATGATTCAATAAAATCAATGTCTTCACTAACAAATCTTCCTACTGCCCTTTGTGTCACAATAAATCCCTGATGTTCTAATTCCAAAAAAGCTCTTTGAATGGTATTAGGATTGACTTCCAATCTTGATGCCATTTCTCTGACTGATTCTAATTTATCACCTGGATGTAACTGTCCACCAAGAATTTTTGATTTGACTTCTTCAACAACCTGTAAATAAATAGGCGTATCTGTTTGAAAATGATTCATAGCCATTCCACCTTACTGTATTAATACACTAATACAGTAACACAGTATAATTCTTTTGTCAATATTCACACACAAAAAAAGATAGCTTTTCACTATCTCTTATATCAATCAAATAAAGTTTTCCAATTAGGATGACGATAGGCCTCAAAACACATATGAATTTGTTCTTCATTGTTTTTCTCAGTAGAAAGCTCAGGTAAATGATCTTCATCAAAATATCTAGATTCTACTGTTTCTACATTTTTCTCAAACTTTCCACCTATTTCATAACAAAGCACAAAAATTTTACAAACGCCATAAGCATAAACTGGAACATTATGTTGAGCACGATCTTGTACAGCAATAATTCTATCAGCAATCACATCTAAACCAGCTTCTTCTTTCACTTCTTTTATTGTATTCTGTTTAACTGATAAGTTCACATCTACCCATCCACCAGGAAGTGACCATTTTCCATTATTCTCTTTCACTAAAAGAATTTGATTATCTTTAAAAATAGCTGCACGCGTATCTAATTTAGGTGTCTGATATCCACTTTCATTACAAAATAAATCTTTCACTTTTTCTAAAGGAATATCATTTTGATACGCCATGATTTCAGCCGATATTTCTCTTATACGTTCATATCTTTCCTGATCGTAAACATCATGACCATAAGTTAATCCTGCTTGTGCCAGACTTTGTAATTCAATAGCCCAATTCACCCATTTTTTATTATTCATTTTTTCCACCTCTTTATTTTCATTATATCTTATTATATCTTTCATGACTATCCATTCAATGAAAAATACAATACCTACACATGATGACTTTTTGATCAATAAATGCTAAGATATAAATATCTTTTTCATATAATCAATTAAATGGAGGAATATTCATGAAAGATGGATTTATAAGAGTAGGTTGTGCAAATTTCGAAGTATCGTTAGGTCAAGTTCAACACAATGCACAAAAAATCATATCTTATGTTAAAGAAGCTAATGAAAAACATATCAAAATTCTTGTTTTTCCAGAACTTTGTTTAACTGGATATACAATTGAAGATTTATTTTATCAAAAACGTGTTTTAAACGAAGTCAACAAACAAATCACTACTATATGTGAACAGACAAAAGATTTAGATATATTGTTTACTTTTGGTTGTCCAATGGTTTTGAAAAACAAACTTTATAACTGTGCTATAACAGTATGTCATGAAGAGATATTAGGTGTTGTTCCTAAAACATATATCCCTACATATCATGAATTTTATGAAGGTCGTCATTTTGCCAGTGCTTTAGATAATGATGAAGTCATTACAATCAATGGTCAAGCTTATCCATTTTCTTCACGTTTATTATTTGAATGTCAAAGTCATCCTGAATTAAAAATCGGTATTGAAATCTGTGAAGATTTATGGGCACCTTTACCACCAAGTACCTTACATTGTCTTAATGGAGCAACATTAATTTTGAATCCTTCTGCCAGCAATGATTTGACATCAAAATCAGATTATCGTCGTCTATTGGTCACTTCTCATAGTGCCAGACTCATTTGTGGCTATGCTTATTGTAATGCTGGATTAGGTGAGTCTTCTACTGATGTTGTTTTTAGTAATCATCATTTGATTGCTGAAAATGGAAGTCTTTTAGCTCAATCTCAACAATATAGTGAAGGTATCATATTTGCTGATATGGATATGGAAAAAATAGTCAGTGAACGTGTGGAAATGACAACTTATGATAATCGTCAGGATCATTATCAGATCATACCTTTTACATTACAGGATGAAGATATTGAACTGACACGCACATATGATCCACATCCTTTTGTACCAAGCAATAAGGATCAACGTGCAATGCGTTGTCAGGAAGTTTTTGATATTCAAATTCATGGTTTGATTCAAAGATTAAAAGCTGCACATATCAAAAAAGTCGTCATTGGGATTTCAGGTGGTTTAGATTCTACACTTGCATTACTTGTTGCTAATATGGCTTATCAAAAATTAGGATATCCATCTAAGGATATTATTGCAGTGACAATGCCATGTTTTGGAACAACATCTCGTACTAAAAACAATGCTTTAAAAATGATGGAAGAATTAAATGTCACTTCCTTAACAGTGGATATTGGGGATGCTGTTAAGCAGCATTTCAAAGATATTCATCATGATGAAAATATTCATGATGTCACTTATGAAAACTGTCAGGCGAGAGAAAGAACGCAAGTCTTGATGGATATTGCCAATCAGGAAGGTGGTATTGTCATCGGGACAGGAGATTTATCAGAAGTCGCTTTAGGATGGTCTACTTATAATGGTGATCATATGAGCATGTATGCGGTCAATGTTTCAGTTCCTAAAACATTAGTTCGATATTTAGTAGATTATGTATCTTCATTGTATGAAGGGCAGCCTCTTCATGATACATTACAGGATATCTTGAACACTCCTGTTTCACCAGAATTACTTCCTGCCAAGGATAATGAAATCGTTCAAAAAACAGAGGACATTGTGGGTCCATATGAACTGCATGATTTCTTCTTATATCATCATGCCAGATTCCATTATGAACCAAGAAAACTTTATCGTATTGCCTGTCATACTTTCCAAGATCAGTATGATGCCCCAACAATCAAGAAATGGCTGACAACTTTCTATCGTCGTTTCTTTACACAACAATTTAAACGTTCATGTATTCCAGATGGTCCAAAAGTCGGTAGTGTTGCTTTATCACCTCGCGGAGATTTAAGAATGCCTAGTGACGCTAATGTTGCATTGTGGTTACAAGAATGTGAACAATTATAAACAAAGTGATGGAAACATCACTTTTTATAATGCAAAAAAGGAAGATTTCAATCTATTTTTAAAATCTTCCTCCATCATCATTCACGACGTTTCCAATATTCACCTACAGGAACCTCAGGATGTTCTTGATCCCATGGGGCTTCATGTCTTTCAAAGTAACCAATCACTTGTCCATCAACTCTGACAGGCACAAAAAATTCTCTTTCACCTGTTTTTTGATTATAAAGTTCAAACATTTCTTCTTCACCTTGATCAGCCCTCATTAAAAATTCTTCAATCTTGTAACGTGAATTTTCATTATGACACTGAAATAAACTTTGACCAATTTGAACTCTCTGCCCATATCTTTGTTTAGCAGTCTTATTCATATATTGCACAATATGATTTCTATCTACAAAAACAATTTCATAAGCATATGCATCTAAAATACCTAATAAAACATCCTTTGTCAGTTCCATCATTTAAATCTCCTTATTTTTCTGACTTTCTTTTTTTAAACACAATAGACTCAAAAAACAAAAACATCCTCCTAAAATCATCACCCATTGAATATTCATATCACCTGCTACTCCAAAACTCATATTCATCACAATTCCTACCATATTCATAATCATTGAATAAATTGATAACATAGTGACTCTTAAAGCACCCTCAACACGTTGATTCATAAGCGATTGTGATAAAGGAGAGTAAAAAGCTTCTACTAAAGTTAAAATCATAATCCCTGCAATAGATATATAAGGATGATGACTCAACGCCAATATAATACAAGTGATCATTGAAACAAATACCAATAAAAACATCAATGTCTTTTCACGAATATATTCGACTATTTTTCCTAAACTCGCTCCTAAAAGAGGTATAGCTGTCATAAAAATAGAAATGAGTCCAAAATAGACAACTGGAATATGACTAGCTTTCCATTGCAGCTGACTATAAAACACACTGATTGTATGTGTTGTTTCTAATAATAATGCTGAAGCAATCAAAAAAAGAATATGTCTTTTTTGTTGAAACAATAATGAAAATGCATCTTTGATTCCCATATGAGAACTTCCTTCCATAGGAATATCTTCCAAAAAGAAAGATAATAGAAACGCTATAAAATAAGGCAAAATGGTATATAAAGCAGCTAATTCCATATCATGAATCCACAATGAAAAAGCCATTGATGACATCATCATGCCTGCTACACCACAGGCATGCAGATATCCAAAAACACGTGGATTTTCTATCTTGCCAGTTGACAGATACAAAAATGCACTATCACAGCCAGAAAGTCCTGATGCTGTTATTGCTAATAATAATCTTTCTAATAAAAACATCGAAAATCCATAAGCCTGATAGAATACAATCTTTGATAAAAGATAGATTCCATAACAGCTCATCATTGTTTTCTTATATCCTAAACGATCACATAAATATCCCATAGGGATTTCCAAAATAAAAACAAGTATTGAAAACAGGCTTTCAATCAATCCCATTTCAACTAATGTCAATCCATGATTTTGACGATATAAAGTTGCAACAGAACTATAAAAAACCATTCCTTGTAGCCATTCAATCGCAAACAAGAGATAGATATTTCTTTTTTTCATAAATCAAATAGTCCTTTCTCAGTATGATAAAAACATCTACATCAAAATGTAGAAAAATCTAAAATAGAAATTGTTTTTATCAAATTCGAAAAAGCACCATCTCTATCCCTCCATTTTTTTCATTATACAATAATCACAAATGAAAAAACAAGATATCAAAAGTATTTACTTTTTCATTTCCCATCTTTTCATGTATAATAGAAAACGAGGTGAAAAGAATGCAAATCATCAGTGGCTTAAATCAAGATTATAAACGTCATCAAATCATTCAAAAGTATGTTCAAGAAGCTCAAAATCATCCTTTTGAACAATATATTTATATCTGTGACCAACCAGCTTTTATTGAAAAAATATTTTTTCAATATACGCATTGTTTGGTCAATATTCAAATTATGAGCTGGAATCAATATTTAAAACAATTACAGCTTCAATATCATTTAACGCAACATCATTTACTTTCTCAAGTAGAATGGGTTTATCACTTAAGAAATATCTTTAATGAAGAAACATTTCATTGTTTTGATATGGAAAATCCATTACCTTTCATCAATGAATTAATTCCACTTATCAAAGATTACGAACTTTATCAAATCAGCTACCAAGATATTCACCATACAAAACTTCAAGATTTCTGGCATATTTACCAATCACTTTTATCACGTCTTGACAGTTATACACATTTGACATTAGAAAGTTTATTTCAAAATGTCACTTTTCATGAACAAGACCATCTCATCATTGAAGCTGACCACCTTTATCAAAAACAACGTCAAGATATTATTCAGCGTTTATCAAAAACATGTGATGTCACTTGTCTTTATACTTATCAACATGATGAGCGTTTATTCAATTTACCTTATCATCATTTATGTCAAACAAGTCAAGTCATTGATCAACCGACTGATTTCACACAACATCTTTTTAGTCAAGAACCCGTTTCAACAAAGGAAACACAACACATGTACAGCTTTGTTGCAGGAACACCTTATCAGGAAATACAACGTGTTGTATATACAATTTATCAAAAGATTGTGGATGAAAATCTTCATTACCAGGATTTTACAATCATTTATCCTAATCAAAATTATCAGGATGATTTATTAACTATTCTTGATGAATTGCATATACCTCATTCCTTACCTTATCAACAAGAGCGTTGTTATGAGCGAAGTTATCAACTGATTTTGCAACAATTCAAACAATGTCAAGGAGATACTTTCCATGAACTTGCAGTCGAATTGCTTGCATTGGAACTTGACAAAGACTATCAGGACTATCTCAAAAAGATAAGCGAGCTTGATGGTCAAATATCTCCACAAGAATTCATAGAGTTTTTCCAAATGACATTTCCAAAATCTAAACAGACTTTAGAAAAAAGACAAGATGAAATTCATGTTTATATGATTGGACAAGGTGAAGCGATGCCTTCAACACATTTATTTATCTTAGGAATGAATGAAACCATTTTACCTCAAAGTATTAAAGATACATCTTTATTATTAGATGAAGATATTGAATTGTTAAGAAAAGAAAATATCTCAACCCCTCTTACAACCAGTGAACAGTTAGGTGTTCATGAAAATGATATTTTTAAAATACTGACAACACCATTTTCAACATTAACTGTTTCATTAGCGATGAACTCATTGTCTGGAGAAACCTTGCTTCCTTCTTCTTTATACAAACAACTGACTCAAATGTATACCTTCCAAAAACTTCCTCCACTTCAATTTCTACCTTTAGATCAATACTATATAGCCAATGGAAAAGCAACTCATAAAGAAACTTTGAATCAAAACATTGCACATTATTTATCATCACATAATCAACCAGATTCATTAACACCTGAGTTGACACAGTCTTTATATAGTTCATATCTTTCAGTCAGTCAAATTGAAACCTATAATCAATGTCCTTTCCTCTACTTTATTCAATATGGTTTAGGCATTTATCCTATTCAAGATCAAAAATTATTACCAAATGAACTTGGTTCTCTCATTCATTATGTTTTATCTATGAATATAGACCAGTCTTATGATATTTCTCATCTTGTTGATCAATATCTTCAAGACCATGAAACACTTTCACAAAAAATAGCTCACTCTCATATCAATCAATACTTTATTGAACAATTAATTCAAGATCTGCAAATCACTCTAAAAGTACTTAAACAATTCTTAAATACAGGCAATTTCCATGTTCAATATAAAGAGAAAAAAGTCAAAAATACAATTCATGATATCAATTTTAAAGGTATTGTTGATCGTATTGATGTCTATGAAGATTATGTTTCTATTATTGATTATAAATCAAGTGCCAAAAGCATTGATCTCAATCTTGCTATGCAAGGTTTTCATATTCAGATGCTTGTCTATTTAGATATGGTGACAAAAATGATGGATAAAAATCCAGGTGCTGTTTTATATTTCAATACAAAAAAACGTATTTTAAGCGTACAACAAAGTATGCATGAAGCCATTAATGAAGATGACTGGATCAAACAATTTCGTTACAATGGTTATATCGTTGATGATGGCAGTCATCAAAGTCTTTTGAATTTAGACCCTACTTTTGATAGACGTTCTGCGTTGATACCAGTCTCTTATGTCAAAAGCAGAGATGAATATAAGGGACAAATTCTTTCTACTGAACAACTTCATATTTTATTTGAAAAGATCAGCGATCATATTTATGAACTTTATCAAAATATGATGGATGGACATATTGATATTGCGCCAAAAGGTAGTGATCAAAAAGCAACACATACATTAGTGAATCCTTGTTTTTATTGTCCATATCATAGTATTTGTGGTTTTGATGTTTTCTATAATGATTATCAGCTTGTTGAATTCTTAGATGTTGAAAAAATATTAGGAGGTGAAGACGATGCCGTTTAATGCTGGACAATTAAAAGCTATCCAACAAAGAGATTCTTCTATTTTAGTTAGTGCTCCTGCGGGAAGTGGAAAAACGAAAATTCTTGTCAGTCGTATTATTGAATTATTAAAAGAAGGATATGAAATTTCAGATTTCCTGGTGGTGACATTTACACAGGCAGCTGGACATGAGATGAAACAAAGACTGACTGAAGAACTCAATGAACTTGTATCTTCACCTATTGATGAGAAATTAAAAACACATTTACAACATCAAATTTTTAATCTTCCTCATGCCTATATTACAAACTTTCATGGTTTTTGTAATTTATTATTGATGAAATATGGATATCTTGTTGGCGTTATGCCTGGATTTGAAATCAACAGTGATCCTACCATCATCAAAAAAGAAGTTCTTACAGAATGTTTAGAACAATGGATTCAAGATGAAAATATTCGTGATTTTCTTTCCTTATATTTTCCTGGTTATTCTTTAGATGATTTTCAATCTTTATTATTATCTATTGATAATATTTCTCATTCTATTGATCATTTTTATGATTTTATTGATCAGATGAAAACAAATAACTATGATAGTCTTTCCTCATCTTTAGAAAATTGGCCTTTGTTTCCCTATTTAAAAAATATTTTCTATGATGAAGTCACAATGGCTATGAATAAATTGATTGAACTCCAAATATTCTGTGAACAAAATAATCTCACTGATTTTTATGAAAGACCTGATGAACAGACTGAAAAAAATCAATTATTAAAGGTTCCTTTTGATGCTTATTATGATTATTTAGATGAACGTCTTCAGGCATTATCACATGCTATGACTTATGATACTATGGTGTCTTTAATCAAAGCTCCTGTTGATAAAGCTTATAATATGTCTTGGAAAGAAGTCGATCCTCAGATCAAAAAAACTTTTACCAAATTGAAAAGTGATATTTTATCTTCTTATCAAAAATCAGCTGATGCCTATTTAGAAGATCATAGTGAAGATTTGATCCAAAAACTTCAAATCAGCTATCAGGCTATTGATATGTTGCTTTCTAAAGGTCAACTGTTGGATCAATTCCAACAAGCTTATCAACAAAGAAAAAAAGAGCTTAATCAGTTAGATTTTGCTGATCTGGAAAGTTATACACATCAGCTGTTATTGCCTGAATATGGTATTGTGGATATTTTGTATCATCGCTTAAAAGAAATCATGATTGATGAGTATCAGGATACCAATCAGATTCAAGAATCACTCATTTCACTGATTTCTAAATATCAAAAACCTTATATTCCTCTATTTATGGTTGGTGATATGAAACAGTCTATCTATCGTTTTAGACAAGCTGATCCTCAAATCTTTCTTGATAAATATAATCATTTTTCATTAACTGATGAAGAATGTTTAAATAGTCAAACAAGAAGAATTGATCTTGTCTTTAATTATCGTTCTTCTAAAATTGTTTTAGACTCCATTAATTTTATTTTTAATCAAATTATGGATACACAAATTGGTGGTTTGGAATATTATTTAGATGACAGTGCCCGTTTAAATTATGACTATGATGGCAAAGAAGCAGGACATCAAAAAGAAGCACGTGAACGTTTCTTTCAAGATGATATGCGTCAAACAGAAGTATTGATTGATATCTATAATTCTCAATCTTCTTTAGATAAAGAACAATATGAAGCTCATATGGTTGCACAGAAAATATTGCAACTTAAAGAAACGATGCGTTTAGATGGAAAAAGAGTATCTTATAAAGATATGGTTGTTTTAATGCGATCAACAGTTTCCTTTTTAACATTTAAAAAAGTTTTTGATCAATACCACATCCCTAATCATATCGTTTTATCACAAGGATTTTTAAAGGCAAATGAAATTGAAAATATGCTGACATTTTTAAAGGCCCTTGATAATCCTCGCAATGATATTGCCTTATTAAGCGTACTCAATCAGCCTTATACATGTTCCTATATTCCTTTAGATCAGATTGCATCATTACGTGCAAACCATAAAGATATATCTCTTTATGAAACATTACAATTATCATCTGATCAACAAATCATCCAATTTTTAGAAGTCTTTGAAGAACTCAGAGCTTTTAGCTATCAACATTCACCTTATGATTTATTGAAAAAGATTTATGAAGTCACAGACTATCCACTCTTTGTCTGTCAGCTTGTCAATGGTGAACAAAGAAAAGCAAATTTACAGTTATTATTGGAAGTTGTAAAACAATATCAACAACAATATCCTTATCTTCATGATATCATTGATATGTTTGAACAATCAGCTGATTTAGCACCAGCTATTGTCGCTTCACAAAATGATGATTATGTTGAATTCATGACAATTCATAAATCTAAAGGTTTAGAATTTCCGATTGTTTTTGTCTGTCAGACACACAAACAATTTAATACACAAGACAGTAAAGAACGCTTTATGATTGATAAACAATTAGGTATTGCAGTAAAACCAAGATGTCGTGTTCCAAGTGAACAATATGGAGAAATCACAGTTGAATATGAAAACTGTTATCGTAATATGATTGCCAGACATCAATTAGATGAATCTATCAATGAAGAGATGCGTATTTTATATGTTGCTTTGACTCGTGCTTCTCAAAAGCTCATTTTAACTGGTGTCATCAAAAGCATTAATGAAATCAAAGATATAATGAACAAATTAATCATCAATGAACATCCTGATATTTATCATAAGAAAAATGCTGAACATGTACTACTTTATAATCGTATGCGTAAAACAAACAATTATCTTTCATGGATTTTAGCTGCTATTTTCCGTCATCCTCAAATCATTCAACAATGCTTCAATCATGAGGAATTAAAGCCTTTAGCCACAAAACTTCAACAATATCATTTTGAAAAATATCTGACTTTTGATTCAACTGAACATGCTATGTTCTCCTTGACACTAACAAATGATCAAGACATTGAAGAAAAAATAATTCAAACATCCAAACAAAATGAAATGATTGATAGTCAAATACAAGAACGATATCAATCATTCCAATACCCTTATGATACAAGCAAACCATTAACTCTAGCAGTGACAAAACTCCCTCATATTCAAGATCAAAGTCACGCTTCAATAACAGACGACAATGAAAGCTTTTCTATGAGTGCCAGTGATAAAGGAACATTAGTTCACTTACTTTTAAGTTATCTGACATTCAAAGAAGATCATATCGAAACATTGATTCAACAACTTTATCTAGAAAAATTAATTGATGATGATGGAAAAGATATACTTGATCAATATCAAGATAAAATACAAGGATTCATTGATAGCCCTTATTATCAAATGATTCAAAAAGCAGATTATATCTATAAAGAAAAACATTTTGCCTATTATGATGAAGCACTCCAACAAACCATTCATGGTATTTTCGACTTAGTATTTATTTATCAAAATCAAATTTATGTCTTAGACTATAAGACTGACCGTGTTTCACAAAATAGTGCTGATGATATTTTAATACAAAAACATCAGATTCAATTAGATTATTATAAAAAAGTCTTGATGGATATGTACCATCAAGATGTCAAAGCTATTGTCTATTATTTACATATCAACCATGGTGTAGAATTTTAAAAATCATAATCATCTCATAAGGTCATCTCAATGATGACCTTTTCTTTATACTTATTTATATATTCTCACTCTTTAATCAAATAATGCTCTGTGTTTTTTCACACAGAGCATAAAACTATCCATTATTTATTGTATCTTTTCTTTCTGTTATAAAGAACTGTACCTGTTAAGATTGCTCCAGCACCTAACATAACAGTTACCCAAAGAGCAATACTACTATCATCACCCGTATTCAAGACATCTTTGTTATTTGTCTTGTTGCTAGTATCCGAAACAGTCTGATTATCAGTAGTTGGATCCTTTGGATCTGTTGTTCCTATTGGAGAATTTCCGTTTCCCTCAGAAGGATTCGTTGGTGTTCCAGTTGCTGGGATTTCCTGTTTCTCGACATATCCACAAATCGTACAAGTATGTTGTTTTTCTCCTTTTTCCGTTGCAGTCGGTTCTTTTGTTACCGTCCATTCGCCAAAGGTATGTGCAATCTTTTCAATCACTGTACCTTTTTCAAGCACTTCACCGCACACTTTGCAGACCTTATCGCCAGTATAGCCTTCTTCTGTGCAAGTAGCTTCTTTGGCATTTTTCAACTCTGTTTCGCCGTGTCCGGTTGCTTTGATAACGATTTTTTCTTTGATGATTTCTTCTGTCAATGCTTCATCACTGAAATACTTGCCACAGGCGTCGCAATACCAGTATTCGATATTTCCGTCCTCAGTGCAGGTTGGGGCTTTTGCTTCAGTTTTTACTGCTTTATGACCAAGCGCATTTCCATATGGTTTACCGCAATCGTCACATATTGCTGGATCTGTACAAGTCGCTGTCCCTCCTGTATGAGTATGTGGTTTAATGTGTACATATGTGTATGTCCATAAATCGTCAGCACCAGTAAAGGTTGCAGGTTCCGTGTATGGCGAATCATTAAAATGTTCTGCGCCTGTTTCTCCTTCAGCCATATTCCCTACTTTTACTTCTAGCATTTGTCCTGTGGTTGGAGAGATGACAATCTGGTCAGCATCCATACCAGCATTTGCAGTAATATCCGAGTTTCCAGTAACAGAAATTATGTGATCATTTGAGTAAATAGCATAATTACTTTGGTTTCCAGTAGAAGTAGATTCTATTTTACTATTAACAATATTAATATCATTGTCTCCGAAAATAGCATCATAGTATCCTTGGACTTTTAAAGTAGAATCCGAAATTTCACATTGATTGAGTATATATATACCGTTGCTCCCGTTGCTGTCCGCAGTCACATTACTTTTGTTTGAAACCGTCAGTGCATTTGCCCAAATAGCAGGATATGAATTGTCGGAAACAGCATATGCTTCTACTGTGGAATTACTAATATCAATCATATTGTTTTTTGAATACAACGCATTGGATTGTCCATTTACAGTAGCCACCACTGTGCTATCACTAATGCTAATACCCTTTTCACCCACAAGCGCCAATTCATTACTGTTGACGGTTACATTCGCATGATTTTGTATGGAAAGTTTCCCACCGACTATATCATTGCCGTTATTTACTTCATATGCTCCAATACCTCCCCAATTATGTGACGTTACATCTAAAGTACAGCCGTCAATGGTAATATTACCACCATCTGTCTGTATGGCAGCCGAATCGCATGTAATGGTTAGTTTATCCTCATTAGTCCCCTTAATTGTAATATCCGCAGTACCGCCAGAAGAAATTCCCGCATAAATTACTCGTTCATCAGTTGAACTTATTGTATTGTTACCTTTAAGTTCAACCGTCAAATCTCCGTTTATTCTAAGGACGCCGAGCTTAACACCATTTCCTTCAATTGTGGCATTTTCCAACGTTAATGTATTAGTCTGAGAGTCAAACAACGCTGTTCCTTCGCCGTATTGATACGATTCTCCACTTTTTAATTCTTGCCCATTAATTTTGACACTTGTACCACCCACAGCCAAAACAGTTGTTGGAAATAAACCAATGACAAGCATACAAGCAAGCAAAACTCCCAGCACTTTACTTTTTGCTTTTGTTTTCATAACTTTTCTCACCCTTTCTGTTTATAATTTTTCAGTCAACAAATATAAAAGGCGTACCCTACCCATTTATAAAAAAGAGCAGAATACGCCTTAAAATATTATGTTGTTTGATGCTTAACAAAAAAATGGGCGCAGTTATACTAACTTGCTTGCTTGCTTGCTTGCTTGCTTGCTTGCTTGCTTGCTTGCTTGCTTGCTTGCTTGCTTGCTTGCTTGCTTGCTTGCTTGTAGTATCACTCTTGCTTCCATTCTTGTCAAGCCCCTTTCTGAATATAATGTATATATATAATTTTAATATAAAATTGGCTTTCTTTCAATATTATTTCTTGTGCTGGTCATTCATGATCAAATGAATTTCATTGATAAAAAAAGAATCAATTCAATATATACTTGGTTGATTCTTCTATAAAGATTGTTATTATTTTAAAAATATCTTCTTCTTTTATTTCTAAATGAATACTTATATGTCATTGTATAACGAGGATGATTTTGATAAATCATATAAAGATTTATACACTCTATAGGTATAAGTAAAGCCAATACACGAATCAAATCAGGCAAAATCATTAAATGCTGATTAAATAGTCCTAATAAGAAAGCAACTACAAAAATACAAATAGTAAGAATCTTACCAAATTTCATAAGCACTGTTCCTTCAGTTTTTTTTAAACTTAAAAATTCTAACCCAATTAACAATCCTATAACAATAGCCACAATAATTTCTTCCATGACAACACTTTGCATCAAAATAACACCTATAATGATGATATATGGTATAACCATCCCTAAAATTTTATTCATCCCAAACACCTCATCTTTTCTATCATTATAATTGACATATCTTGTCGTTTCAAGTCTAAGATGTGAAAAGAGTTCTACTTGTCTATCATCTTTTCATCAAAAAAGAAGGAAGTCTTTTTCCTTCTTTATAATTATAGAATATGAATTTGAAATTCAACGCCTTTTTCACTATTACACACATCATATTGGAAACCATGTAATTCTAAAATAGAACGACATATCGCAAGACCTAACCCAGTTCCTTGACGATCACTTGAAACATAAGTATCCCAAATTGTTTCTTTTTGTTCATGACTCAAAGGTTTTCCTTCATTTTCAAAACTTAAAATACCTTGATGATACTTAATATAAATATGTCCATTTTGTGGTGTATGTTTTATTGCATTACTCATAAAGTTTTGAAAAACAGTTTGAAGTTCTTTGATATCTCCTTGAATATGTGGAAATTCATCTTCCATCACAACATGAATATGTTTCTTTTTTAGAATAGGCGCAAATGTTTCTACAATTGACATTAATAAATCCTCTAAATCAATATCTTCCTTATGTAATTCAACATGACCAGATTCTAATCTTGATAAATCTAACATTGCCATAATCAATTGATTAATATGTTCTATTTCCTGATGAATCGCACTCAAATATTGTTGTTTCTTAAGATCATCTTTCCCTGCTTCAATTAATTCTATGTAACCATTAATAATACTTAATGGGGTTTTGATTTCATGAGTAAAATTCGCAATGAACTCTTTTCTCATACCTTCTAATTTTTTAACATATTCTATTTCATCATTTAACTGTTGAATTGTTGTTTTTAATTGTTGACTCATCTGATTAATATTATGTGATAATACACCTAATTCATCTTTAGATTTTTCATTGAGATGAATATCAAAATCATTATTCGCAATAGCCAAAGTACATTGATTAATCTTCTTAATACGTCTTGTCAGTATATAAGAAATCAGTAAAGATATTACAATACAGACAATAAAAGATATCACATAAATAATCATTTTAGAATAAATAACCTGTTGTGTAATTCTGCTAATTGCATTAAGCTCATGTGTATAGAAAACAAGATATCCATCTACATCTTGAACGTCATATTCTTCATACATATCCGCCTCAACTGGTTTGGCATTTTTAGAAATTAATGGTATAGAATGAATAGAATAAAAAGTGCCATCTTTTTCCTCCAAGCTACTTATACCTGATGAAAAGGTTTCACCCTGTTGAGGAAACATCGAAGATACACAATCTCTAATAAACGCATCATGTTTTTGATAATTATCTTCATGAGAATCATCATATTCATCTAAATACAATCCCTGGGCAGATAAAAGACAATTCGCACTTTCATACGATTCAAAATGCATTGTGTGAATCTTTTCATTATTTTGTCTATGATCTAAGAAAATCTGGCCATTAATAGACAAATAAGAAAGATCTTCAATCGTCATAGAAACATTGGGGTTATCTTGAAGAGCATATATAGGAGAAGCCATATCCACAGGGAGCTGATTATTTTCGACATGTTGTCGAAGAATATTTTCTATTTGTTTTTGTTGATCTATAGGAATTTGAGAGAGATTGATTTGGAGATAAGTTGTTATTCCCTCATTTTCATTTCTTAACGTTAAATAAGGAGTATTGTGTTCACGTAGATTATAGACCATCTCTAAATCTGGATTCAATACAAAGACTGAGTCTATTTTATAACCATCTTCTGCTTCTAAAGTCTGTTCTATATCTTCATAAAATGAAGAATTTAAATCATTATATTTTTGATTATAAAGAATAGATAATTGCTGGCTTAAAACATCAATATTATATATATTATCATTTTGAGTATAAATATGAGATTTTTCTCGATGAAAATCAAGAGTCACATTCAAAACTTGAATCAAGCTAAAACACAA
This sequence comes from Massilimicrobiota sp. SW1139, assembly GCF_012027715.1. NCBI lineage: Bacteria > Bacillati > Bacillota > Erysipelotrichia > Erysipelotrichales > Erysipelotrichaceae > Massiliimicrobium > Massilimicrobiota sp. SW1139. The sequence goes on from NZ_SJOR01000013.1 coordinate 41,278, forward strand.
TAATATCAATATAAAAATCTTTTTACCTAAAGTCCATCTCAGTATCTTTCTCACTGACGTTCACCACCTTTAACATATATCCTGTTTTGATGACAGTTTGAATATAACAAGCATATTTTCCAAATTTCTTACGTAATTTTTTGATATATGTATCAACCGCTCTTCCATCTCCATAATAATCATATCCCCATATATGATCTAAAATCTGTTGACGTGTCAATAACTGGTTTACATGCATACATAAATATTCTAACAATTCATATTCTTTATGTGCTAATGTGATTTTTTGTTGATCTATAATTAAAATACGATTGATACGGTCTAATTGAAGATGGCCAACAGTTAATATATTTTCTTCTTTTTTCTGATCACGTTTAATCATTGCGATAACTTTGGCATGCAGTAATGATAATTGAAATGGTTTGATGATATAATCATCTGCTCCTAACTGATATGCCATCAGCTGATTTTCCTCTTGTGATAAAGCACTCATAAAAATAATAGGTTTTTCTGTTTTTAATCTTAATTGTTTACAAACTTCATAACCATCAATACCAGGCATCATAATATCTAGTAAAATTAAATCAATCGTCTCATTGATCATACTTAATGCTTCATAACCTTGTGTTGCTTCAACGACTTCAATGCCTTTTAATGAAAAATAATCTTTTATAATCTGACGAATATGAAATTCGTCTTCGATGATTAGTACTTTATACATCTTTTTCACCTCAGCTTCATCTTAACATGCTTTTGTGGAATTGAAGTGGAATCGAAAATATAAATGTTATAAGTCTTCACAAAAACGTGACATTTTATGACAATTTATGTTAAAATCAAGACGTTTTAATAGATGAGGAGAGGAAAAAATGAATAAAGAAGAAAATGTAACGACTGTAAGTGATGAAAATATTTATAAGCTTAATGGACGTGTTCCACTTAAAAAAGCTATTCCTTTTGGTTTACAACATGTTTTAGCTATGTTTGTCGCAAATCTTGCGCCTGTTATTATTGTTTGTGGAGCAGCTGTTGTCAGAGGTTCTGGTGAGCATTTGACATCAGCTGAAATTACTTCTATTTTACAGTGTGCTATATTTGCGGCTGGTATAGGAACATGTATGCAACTCTATCCAGTTTGGAAAATTGGTTCTAAATTACCTATTGTCATGGGAGTGAGTTTTACATTCTTAGGAAGTTTATTAGTCATATCAACAAATCCATCTTTAGGTTATGAAGGTATGATTGGCGCTGTTATTCTTGGTGGTATTTTTGAAGGGTTAGTTGGATTAAGTGCAAAATACTGGAAAAGATTTTTAACACCTGTTGTCTCAGCTTGTGTCGTGATTGCGATTGGGCTATCACTGCTATCAGTAGGAATGGATTCTTGGGGTGGTGGTTCTGGTGTTGAAGACTTTGGTGCCTGGTACCATCTTCTTGTTGGGGCCTTTACTCTTGTTGTATGTTTAATATCACATTATCGTTTAAAAGGTATTTATAAAAACTTAAATATTCTTGTTGGTTTAATTTTTGGATATTTATTATCTGTTATTTTGACAGTCACAGGAATTGCGCCAATGGTGGACTTTTCTAATATTGCGGAAACAATTCATCAAATTGGATATTTCAGTATTCCAAAATTAGTATTCTTTACAGAACATATGCCTGTCTTTGATTTAGGAGCTTTCTTTACTATTGCGATTGTCTTTTTAGTTTCAGCTGCTGAAACGACTGGCGCAACAACAGCTGTCTGTAAAGGAGCTTTAAATCGTGATATTAAAATGGAAGAACTTCAAGGTTCATTAGCTGTAGATGGATTTTCAAGTGCTATTTCTGGATGTTTTGGTTGTCTCCCTTTAACATCTTTTAGTCAAAATGTTGGTTTAGTCACAATGACACAAGTCATCAACCGTTTTACTATTTTCATGGGAGCTTTAATCCTTATACTTGCATCATTATTTCCACCTCTAGGGGCTTTCTTTCAATCATTACCTCAATCAGTCTTAGGTGGATGTACAGTGATGATGTTTGGTTCTATCATGTATGAAGGTATTAAAATGTTAAAAGATAATACTTTTGATGAACGTACAATGATCATTGTTTCACTTGCCTTTTGTATTGGGGTTGGTGTCACTCAAACTTCAGGAAATTTCTTTACATGTTTCCCATCAGTTGTTGGAGAAATCTTTAATGGAAATGCAGTTGCAGGAGTCTTTGTTGTATCATTATTATTAAGTTTAGTCTTACCTGAAAAGAAAAAGAAAAAAGGAAATGAGAATATGTAAAATGCATATTCTTGTTTCCTTTTTATATACTATCAACAATCATACTTTAAATCTGAAAAATAAAACTCTACACCAGATTCAACATTTTGAACACCATAATCATAATGATGAAGCTGTAAAATAGCCTGACATATAGCTAAACCTAAACCACTCCCCTGATGATCATGTGTCACAAAAGTATACCAGATATCTGATAAGTGTTCTTCATCAATATGTGAACCTTCATTGATGATAGAAAATCCGTGATCAATCGTTATATAAATATGTCCTTGTTCTGGAGTATGTTTTAAAGCATTGGATAAAAAATTATGTATCACTGTTTCTAATAGCTTACGATCACCTTGAATCATAGGATGTAGAACTTTGATATCCACTTGAATATGCTTTTTCATCAATAAGACTTCATATTCATCAACAATTTCCGTTACACTATTTTCTAAATCAAATTCTTCTTGATGAAGCTCTACTTTTCCAGCTTCAAGTCTTGAAAGTGACAACATGGATTGAATCAGCTGATTCAATCTTTCTGTTTCTCGATGAATGATTGATAAATATTTTTCTCTTTCTTCTTGACTTGTTGCTTCTTCAATTAATTCACTATAACCATTAATAATACCTAGGGGTGTTTTCATTTCATGCGTAAACTGATTCACAAAATCTTTTCTCAATCCTTCCAGCTTTTTAACATGTTCAATTTCCTGATTCAACTGTTCCATTGTGTTTTTTAACTGAGAAGACATACTTTGAATACTTTTCGCTAATGAACCAATTTCATCATGGGAATGGATATTGATTTCTTCATCAAACTGGTTATTTTTGATTTTTAAAGCGACTTTATCCAATTGCTTGATAGGTCTACTGATCGTCCAAGATACCAATAAAGATATGCACACAACTATGACTAGTGCTCCTAAAAACAATCCCCAATTGTCTTCAAAATACTGTTGTGCCATAAGTCTATCTATATGTGCCTGATCTTCTACTCCAATAAGGACTGCATATAAATCCTGGTCTTGGTCTTCCCAATCTGTGAGTCCTGTCATACCAATATAATAGTAATGTCCATGATAGCTTGTGTAATAGGCCATCATGTACCCATGGTGTTTAAGTTGAAGGACTTGTTCAAGATCTTTTTGTTGGCTTAAAAACAATTGAGAATCATATTGACTCTGTATTGTTTTTTCACCATCTATACAAAACTGATTAACATTTGCTGATTGGACTTGATGCTGATCCAATTGACCATAACTGTCTTCACCCCATTGAAGATAAATCAATTGTTCATCGTCTAATACATATTTGACTTCAGCTTCACCAGGAATAGAATAACGATAATCAGTTAATTTTTGCATCAGATATGTCTTTAAACTTTGTCTTTGTTGTATAGATAAATCAGCAATAGATATGTAAATTGATGTTTCATCATAAATATGAATATAATTATCTAAATATGGGCTCGGAGATAGCCAACGAACAACTTCATCATTTTGTCTGATAATGCATTGATAAAGATTGTCGTTTTCACTGATATAATCAATAGAATTTATTTTTTGAATCACTTCATCATATTCTGGATAACTATCATATTCAATACCTAATTGTTGTTGGAGGTTATCAAGATCATCAAAATCAATGATACGTTGAAGAAGATAATGATTTGTAGAATCAATTCGATTTTGAATATTCATTTTAGCAGATACAGCTAAAATCATAATAAAAGCCAACATGATCAAAAGAAAAATCTTAACACTAATCTTTGTCTTCATTTTCTTCACCATCCTTAAATAAATATCCAACCTTAAAAACTGTTTGAATATAATATTGATATTTTCCCAACTTTTTTCTTACTTTCTTGATATATGTATCTACGGCTCTCGCTTCTCCATAGTAATCATATCCCCATATAGCATCTAAAATTTGTTCTCTTTCTAATAAACGATAAGGATTTTTCGTTAAATATTCTAATAATAAATATTCTTTATGAGTGAATTCTATGTGTTGACTATCAATGTAAACTTGATGATTGGTATAATCAATCTGTAAATGATGAAAAGTTTTGATATTGGATGCTTGTGGATCTTGTCTTTTACAGATAGCTAAGCATTTTGCATACAAAATAGATGGTAAAAATGGTTTGGTTATATAATCATCCCCACCTAACTGATACGCTTGAAGCTGATTGTCTTCCTCACTTAAAGCACTTATAAAAATAATAGGACATTGATATTGATAGCGAATCTGTTGACAAACTTCATAACCATCAATACCAGGCATCATAATATCTAATAAAACAAGCTGAATTTGAGAATTCATAAGTGATAATCCCTGATGTCCATCACAGGCTTCAATAATCTGGATTTCTCGCTTTTCAAAATAAGTTTTTATGATATGCCTGATATCAAAATCATCTTCAATAAGCAATACCTGATACATACTCCCACCTTCTTTACTTTTATCATAAAAAGAACTTGTGTAAAATTTGTGTAAATCTTCTATTCTTATTTTATCATAAAAAGAAAAGACGTTTATATCAAAACGCCTTTATAAAGATAAACCTTTTTCATATGCTTCCTGTAATTTTAAAGGTGGAATATAGGGTTGATGTGATTCATCATGACAACCTCCAGCGAGAACAGATCCCAAACTTTTCCAGCCTAGTGCCTTTGTATAAAAAGAATAAAAAGATAAGGCCTGTTCAAAAGTCCAAAAATGATCATCCCCAGCACTCATCAATAAGAATGTTTCTTGATATGGATATTCATCGTTTTGAGAAATCGCATATAAACGATCAATAAAGCACTTTAATCTTCCTGAAATAGACCAGAAATAAAGGGGTGAAGCCAGTACCAATGTATCGGCCCATTCAAACATGGCATAATATTCCTGCATACTATCTTGAATGACACAGTGATGTTGATTGATCTGACAAGCACCACATCCTTGACATCCCTGTAAATTTTTTGATAATACAATTCGTTTCACTTCATGCCCAGCCTGAATAGCTCCTTTTTCAAAAGCTCTAGCCAACTGATCCGTATGTCCATTTATATTTCCACTTCCAACAACAATAAGTATTCGACGCATTCTTCTTCCCTCTTTTCCTATTTGTATCATATCACTCCCTCTCCCCTATAACAAATACTTATATTTTATATAGTTATATGCTTACTAAGCATATAGTGTTATAATATAGCTAAAGGAGTGAACAATTATGGAATTACGAGTTTTACAATATTTCCTAGCTATTGCTAGAGAGGAAACAATATCAGGAGCAGCGCAACAATTACATATCACACAACCCACTTTATCTCGTCAAATCAAAGAATTAGAAGATGAACTAGGGAAAACTTTATTTGTAAGAAGTAATAAAAAAATCACATTAACAGAAGAAGGCATGATACTCCGTCAACGTGCTGAAGAAATTGTGAATCTGGTAGATAAAACGGAACTGGAAATAATGTCTACTGATTCTCATTTAAAAGGTGAAATTTATATTGGATCTGGTGAATCTCACGCTTTAAAAATCATTACTAAAGCTATCAAAAAGATACAGGCCCAATATCCTGATATTCAATTTCATATACATAGTGGTAATGCTCCTGATGTGATAGAAAAATTAGATAATGGTTTGATTGATTTTGCATTATTGACACCCAATTCTAAGATTAATGATTATAATCATATGTTATTGCCACTTTCACATCATTGGGGTGTCCTTATGTTGAAAGATGATCCATTAGCGCAAAAAGAAAGTATTACATTTGAAGATCTTCGAGATAAACCATTGATTGTATCTAAAGAACTACAACAGATATCAGATTTGGTTGAATGGTTACATAACGATATTGAACATCTTCATATTATTTCATCCTATACTTTGTTGTATAATGCTTCATTAATGGTAGAAGATGGACTCGGATACGCTATTTGTTTTGATAAACTTATCAATACAACTGGAGATTCTTCACTTTGTTTTAGACCACTTTCTCCACATATTGAAGTTCCTTATTATTTTATATGGAAAAAATATCAAATTCTCACAAGAGCATCTCAATATTTCTTAAATATTGTTCAAGACACCATTCAAGAATTGAGTCAATAAAAACATATAGCTATAAAGAAAAAATATGTGGAGCCAATCAACAGGCTCCACATAATTATTTCCACAACACATCAAAGTACAATTGATTTTGTTTTCCCCAAGTTGCTTCATTATGTCCACCATTTCTCACTATATGTATATAACTTTGAGCCTCGCGGCGGACAATTTCATCATTAAATAACTGAATGTTTTTTAAGAAATATTGAACATTGGAAACTTCACCTGTTCCAAAACTCCAATAAACACGTGTATCTTTATTCAAATCATGATGATTCATTTCTTCTTGTAGTTGATGGATACATAAAGAAAGTGCCGGAGATAAACAGGCTGCTTTAGAAAAGAGTTGATTATAATGGATGACAGTATAAAAAGCCATTAATCCACCCATAGAACTTCCACCAATACCAGTACATTCTCTAAAAGGAATAGTACGATATTTTTGATCGATCATAGGTTTTAATTCGTTCACAACCCAATCCATATAGATTTGACCTTTTCCAGTAATAGGACCAAAAAATCCATTTTCAACATCATATGGACAATATTCATTTAATCTTTCATTTCCTTCATGATTACATTCCATTCCTACAATAATAAATGGCTTATCATAACGATCTAAAAACTCACCTAGTCCCCATGATTTTCCATAAGTTGCATCCTGATCATTAAAGAGATTATGTCCATCATACATATACATAACAGGATATCTTTCATCACTATTATGATAATTTTGAGGTAAATAGATATGCATAGTACGCCACGATTCAAGTGGCTGTATATAAACATTCAATTTTTCTATCATGAATAAACACCTCCTATCATATAGGTTTATTTTAATTTTTTTCCATCTCTATGTCCAATACTTTCCAAGTATGATGAAAAATACTTTTTAACTATACTCAAAAAGCATAACTATCCATTGATTATAGGTATTTGATATATCATTATTCTTTTCATATAATAATGATAGCTAAAGGAGGAATAAAAATGTTAGGAAATTTTGAATTTTGCAATCCAACAAAACTGTATTTTGGAGATGAATCATTAAAATATTTAAATACTGAATTACCAAAATATGGTTCTCGTATTTTACTCATTTATGGTGGTGGTTCTATTAAGAAAAATGGAATTTATGATGAAGTCATCACTATTTTAAAAGACAATAACAAAGACGTTTTTGAAGTTTCAGGAGTTATGCCTAATCCAACTATTGATAAACTTTATGAAGGTGTACAAATCGCTAGAGACAATCAAATTGATTTTATTTTAGCTGTTGGTGGAGGTTCTGTTTGTGACTATGCCAAAGCTGTTTCTGTATCTATCCATTGTGATGAAGATCCTTGGGATAAATATTATTTAAGAATGGAAGAACCAACATGTCAAATCGTTCCTGTCGGTTGTGTTTTAACTATGGTTGGTACTGGTTCAGAAATGAATGGTGGTGCTGTTATTACAAATCCAAAACAGAAATTAAAGATTGGTCATGTTTTCGGTGACAATGTGATGCCTAAATTTTCTATTTTGAATCCAAAATATACTTTAACTTTACCACATTATCAGATGGTTGCTGGTTTCTATGATATTATGAATCATATCTGTGAACAGTATTTCTCTGGTGATGATGATAATACAAGTGATTATATCAGTGAAGGTCTAATGAAATCATTGATTCATTCTAGTCGTATTGCGATTAAAGATCCTCAAAACTATGAAGCAAGAAGCAACATCATGTGGATTGCCACTTGGGCATTAAATACATTAATTGCGAAAGGGAAATCTACTGACTGGATGGTGCATATGTTAGGTCAAGCTGTTGGAGCTTATACAGATGCCACTCATGGTATGACATTAGCTGCCGTTTCATTACCATATTATCGCTATATTATGCCTTATGGATTAGATAAATTTGTCAGATTTGCGACAAATGTATGGAATGTCAATCCAGAAGGAAAATCAAAAGAAGACATTGCGAAAGCTGGACTTGATGCAATGGAAGAATGGATGAAAGAATTAGGGCTTGTCATGAATATCACTGATTTAGGTGTTACTGAAGATATGTTAGAAGGTCTTGCAAGATCAACAATTGTTCTTGAAGGTGGTTATAAAGTTCTTAATCATGATGAAATCATTCAAATCTTTAAAAAAAGTATGTAAAAACATGAGAAAAATCTCATGTTTTTTCTTTTATAAAATATAGTTTTCTAAAAATACTGCAATACCATCTTCATTATTAGATGTTGTTATATATTGCGCAATGTCTTTAATTTTTGGATTTGCATTTGCCATGGCCACTCCAATATAATCTCTTATCATTTCATAATCATTGAGTTCATCACCAAATGTTAAAATGCAATCTGTAGATAAGTTTAATTCTTGGCACATTTTTTCAATACCTTTTGATTTAGAAAGTTCAGGATTTAAAAATTCAAATAATATCGGTGTTGATTGCACTCCTCGATAATGTGGATGGTCAATATGATGATAATGTTGACTGATCTTTTGAATTTCTTCTTTATCAGCCATGAAAATCATCTTTTCTATTTGTTTATGATAATACGGTGTTAAGCCATCTACAACCAATGGTAATTGATTCTTTCTCGCAATCTCAATCGCAAAATGATCTTCTTTTAAAACATGGAAGGACTCCTGATCATAGATGCCTGCATTAAAATCAAATTCTTGAAATGCTTCTAGTATAACAGGAATAAACTTTCCATCCAACAAATAACAAGATGACATCTTTTGTGTTCTCATATCTAAATAACATCCACCATTAAATCCCATAATCACATCCACATAAGGTTCAATTTCCCACTTTTTAATGAGATGTTTGACTGCAAATGGTGTTCTTCCTGTTGCAATCCCAAATAAAATCTGTTTGTCTTTAAGTTTTTTGATAGCTTCAATTGTTTGAGGTGTCACCATTCCCTGGTCATTCAATAATGTTCCATCTATATCCACAAGTACCAATTCAATATCTTTCATACCATTTTCCTCCTCATTGATGTTTTTGCCATTGACATTCTATCATTTCCATATGAGAGAATACAGCATCAAAAGATGAGTTTTCTGGTGAACATGCATAAATACCAAACTCAATTTCATCTGTCCCTTCCCACATATGACAAATACGCATCTGCTTAAAATGCACGCCATCAGTTGAACATTCAATACAATAATCTGATTCTCTTCGACTCAAACGATACCACATAGAATGAATAGAAGCATCAATGTCTGTTGTGGCCCAATCTGAATAACCATGATTCGTTACAACACTCCCTAGTCTTTGAAACTCTTCATTTTCATATTCAATAGAAGCTTTTAACCAGTTATCACTATTTAAATACATGACAACACCACATTGATCAAATCTTCTTTTACTATTAAATTCAGTTTTTACAATAAATGAAAAATATTTTTCACTTGTTTTCATCTGTAATACAGGAGCATTATCATTTCTAAAACCATAGTATGTTCTTTGCCATAAATCTGTTTCAGGTTCTGTTGTTATGATAATCTTCTGATCTTGAATATCATATTTTTGAGGTTTCCTAGTCCATTCTAATTTGTTAAAATCAAATTCCATTATTTACCATATCCCTTCATTAACTTTATCTAATATATACACTAAATTTATTATATATAGAAAGAGATGACAATGCCACCTCTTTCTATTGATTATTATCTATACGTAATATGTTTCTTCTATTTACAAGAGCTTTTCTATCTTCAGAAATATTTATTTTACACTCTCCATTTAGTCTTTCTTCTTCAGCTTCTAAGACACTTACACGTAAATCTAGTAACTGTTCTTTTCTTTCAGATACTTCTATATTTATAAAAACAGCATCTACTTTTTCATTAATAGCGTTGTCCATCATTTGAACAATCTCTTTTATAGAATATCCTTGATTCCCTTTCATTCTATCTTTTTCCACTTCCAGAAGTTCTTTTTGAAGTTTCAACATCTTTTCTTGATAATTTTTCATGATTATCAGATCTCCTTTTTATTTTTATTAAAAACCAAATACTTTTCTTCTCAATTCTTTATTAGCAATCAATCCTAAATATCCTCTTAATTTCAATCTTGCGCTATTCCATTTTTTATCTTTAGACATGAGTGTCCAATCATTATTAAGGTATTCTTTATTTTCTGATTCAAATATGACTTCTCCTATTTTATAAAATTTTTCATTATAAATCATATCTTCAAATATTTTCCATAATATCAGATATCTTTGATCATTTATGTTTTCAATACTTTCTTCAAAAAAATCAGAAAATACATAAATTTGGTAATAATTATTTTCAGCATAAACAAGCATGTCCATAATCCATGAAAGTGGATTTTCTATATCTATCGAGTTTTGCATATAATGATTATACATTTCTTTTAATTGCAAAAACCAATTTTGTAGATAAGATGGTATTTGTTGAAATTGACTTTCTTTCCAAAAATAAATCATATTCTCTGGATAAATATCAAAGAAATCTGATAATTCTCTAGCAGAAACAGAACACATCATATCTTTCATTCCAGAAATAATAACACTATTATAATGATCTAATAACTGATATATTTCAAAAAAATCAATGTCATAAACTTCTGATATAGACAAAAGTGCTAAATAAGGAGAATTCATCCATATTAATGATACTACAAAATGAAACAAGCTTTTCTCTTTTGGATAATCTTCATCATGATGATTTATAAAGTGATTTATCATATGAATCAATCTTTGGATTTGTTGTTTTTCTGTTTCTGTACTATTGTCTTTAAAACTTTGAACTGCTTCTTTATTTTTTTGTGAAAAAAATATCAGTCTATCAACAAACTTCTGATTCTCTTCATCTACATCTTCCCTCATATTATTAATTCCATATTTTAATGCTCGCATTTCTAACCATGGTACAAACGGATCATATTCATAACCAAATCCTCTATATCTTTTCAAATATGTATCATAATCATTTTCATCACTTTTTATTAAATTCCATACTTTAATAAAATCCCAGTTTTTCCAGGCATAATTTTCATTAAACAATGAATTAATCCAGGCAATACAATCTCTTTCTTCATTTATTAATGGATCGCCATTTTCAAGAATAACAAAATCACCATCACTGTATAAACTTTCTAATACATATGCTGATTCCATGACAAAATTAAAAAAACTCCATCCTACTTTACGTGAATAAACATGACCAGTCTTCCCATTAAAACCAGAGTTTTCCCATAATGAGTCTTCAAAATAATTATAGATAAAATCAATATTTTGATATTTATCATATTTTACTGGATTGATTGTGATGATCTTTTTACCAAATAATGACTGTATTTGTTGTTCCATCATACCTCCTTGACGAAACAATGTTATCAATCTTTCTTTAAATTCTTCTTGCTTTTCTTTTGGTATACCTCGACTTTTATCAACAATATTAATACATGTGCCCATAGGCTATCTCCTTTCATATATGATATATAAAATTATAGCATAGAGCAAATTATTTTTATATGCTAAAAGCAATTTTTTATAATAAATATCTTCTCTTGATTTCATAAAATCCTATAACAACAAAAAAAGAGTCTTCATATATCTATGAAACTCCTCAAATAGCATACTATCAATCTATTCCATATACATTTTATTGATAAAATAACAGTCATTATTATTGTTACATAAAAGCTACCACCATTTTCCTTTTTTTATTCTTCCAATTATCAGTATTACCATAAAAAAGAGTATTATTAAACCTATACCAATCCATAATGGTGAAAACACCCATATCCATGGCCAGTTAATATAGTTTGTCAGTTTTAAAGTAATGAATACTAATGTCAATGCACTAGAAAATCCCATTCCAGTATTCTCTATAACCTTATTATTTTTTCTTTTCCATACAGTCAGTTTTAATGACCAACCTAGCATCAGTAAAAATAAACCGATTGATATGATAATGATAGATGGTGTCTTATCTAACGCCATCAATACTGGAATAAAAAATATGACTATGCTTATACTCATTATGATTGAAGAAATAATGAGTATAATGCTATACATTTTATTCTCTTCAATAACATTTGTTAATACTTTATCTGTTTTCTCAATAATATGTTCTGTTTCAATTCTTTCTCCATTGAATAATTCAGTTAGGGTTATACCTAATATCGAACATAATGGAACGAACAATGAAGGATCAGGTAGATTTCTGCCCTTTCCCAGTTCCCCACAGTTCTATCAGATACATTTAATTTTTCTGCCAATTCTTTTTGGGTTAAACTATTTTCTTTCCTTAATTCAGCAATAAATCTTCCTATTTTTTCTTGATCCATAATACCATTCTCCCTTCATATTTATTATAATGTGATATAAAAATAATGAACAGGAAACATTTCAAGGGTTAGGATACTTTTAGAAAAAAATCATGACATCATAATTTTTCTTGTGTTATCTTTTATATTCTTTTTTTACATGCAAACTTTTCATTCTCATTATCGTCTTTTTAAATATTTTTTTAAAATAACACTTTCATAGATAGCTATGACTATGACTATTCCTGGCATGACTGTCAAAATAACAAGAAAGAAACAGATTAACTTGTCATGAATCATCAATCCTTCAAAAATGAAAACCATACCATAAATCAACATCAAACGTGATGTTGCATGATTATATGATCGAATATTCGTTATCTGATCTATTCTTGGCGGATTTGAATTGTTATATATAGTTACAGGTTTTTTAGAAAAATAATAATAGATTGATACACAAATCATCATAAAACCAATAGCAATGGCTACACCTCTTTCTACTGACATAAATATTCCTCCTATTTACAGTTCTGTCTTTAATAATATTATGACATTTTCAATCAATAATCACAATCTATATAGGGCATCACATAAAAAATATGATGGTGTATCTCATTATTTTTGTGTCTTAATTTTATTTTTTAGTCTATATACTACTTCATATCATTGTATAAAAAATAGATAGTCTAAGAAGTCACGGGGTTTCCCAAAACGAATAAGTTTTACGGGAAATCTCTTTTTTT
>NZ_SJOR01000014.1:0-54028 GCF_012027715.1 Massilimicrobiota sp. SW1139
CTTTCAATAAGCTTTTCTTCAATAATGATGATATGTGTAGAAATTTCTTTTTGAATGTTTTTCATCCTTTAGGACTTGTTTGTCCTGAATGTGGTTGTGTTCATTTTACTTTACTCAAGTGTAGAAATAATGTCTACACTTGTTCTCAATGTTCACATCAAGTCTATCTTTTTGCAGGAACTATCTTTCAGGACAGCAAATTACCATTAAATACACTTCATTATGGTATATTCCTTTTTATCACTTCTACAAAGGGTATTTCCGCAGAAGAACTGTCACGTCAACTGGGCATCAACAGAAAAAGTGCTCAGTTGCTATGCCAAAAACTGCGTTATTTGATGTCTTTGGATAATGGCTGTTTTGATTTGAAATCAAAATTCATTGAAATAGATGGATTTCACATTGGTGGCAAATCTCATAATGGTAAGAGAGGGTTGGGAACTGACAAACAACCCTTTTTAGTGGCTCTTGGTACAGATCAGCTTAACAACTATCCCAATAGAATAAAACTGCTTCAAGTAAAAAGCGAAAACAAGGAAGAAGTAAAAAGGCTCATGAAACATATCTATTACGATAAGGATACAACAATATGCACTGATGGTGACCCGGCATATCACTATTTAAAGGATAGAGTACATCTTATCAATGGCGTTATAGATTACAGAGAATCAGATCATCTTATGTATTGGATAAATATACAGATATCAAATATAAAAAGTAATATAGATGGAATCTATCATGGCATAGCGAAAAAATATATCAATGGATATATACAGGAACATGCCTGGAGATTCAATCATAGATATAGAGGGTTCAAGCTTATGTTTTCCATGATGAGAATTATCAGTTACTCAATTGTAATGACTAGAAAGATGCTTAAAGATTACTACAATAAAGCAAGTGTGTCTGATGGTCTATGATAAAATAATTAATCTTAAATATCAAATTAAAAAATATGTATGGTCCATAAAATGGTCCGTAAAATGGTCCGTAAACAAGTAAATGGTCCATAAAATGGTCCGTAAACAAGTAAATAGTTAAAAATAGAAGATTCCATAATCTCATTATACAAAAACGACAATGATAATCATTAAAGATATTCAATGTCGTTTTCTTATTTAAATGACCATACTAATATTTATTTTGTTACAGCCTCTTTTTTATCTATGATGATAAAAAAAGAAGGAAAGTTGATAAATCCTGTCAAATAACCTATAATAAATAAATGATGGAGGATATTTTATGAAGAATAAAAAAATCATTTATATTGTTGGTGGCATCATTATTGCTTGCATGATTGGTATAATAGTTTTCTATAATTGGGGTATTTCTGCATCTTCATCAAAAGATGAAGAAGTGATTGTAACCATTGAACAAGGTTCAACAGCTTCACAGATGCTTAATACTTTAGAAGATGCTGGACTTGTGAACAATAAATTATGTGGTCAGATTTTTCTCAAATTAAATCACTATGATCGTTTACAGGCCAATACATATGTACTCAATAAAAATATGTCATTATCTGAGATTTTCTCTATTATTGAAAATCCAGACTTTAAGTATATATTGTCGTCTAAATTGACAATTAAGGAAGGAACAACGATTCCAGAAGTTGCTGAAAGTTTTGCTGAAATTTTAAATATATCTGCTGATGAAGTGATTAAGCAGTGGGATGATCAGGAATATTTACAGTCATTAACTGAAGAATACTGGTTTTTAGATGAAAGTATTTTAGATAAAGATATTTTATATCCATTGGAAGGTTATCTCTATCCTGAAACTTATTATATTACAGAACAGGAACCTGATTTAAAAAGTATGACAAAACTCGCATTAGATATGATGGATGAGCGTTTATCTGAATATAAGGATGATATTGAAAAATTAGGTTGGACACCACATCAGTTTTTAACATTTGCTTCTATTGTAGAAAGAGAATCATTATTTGATGAAGATCGTCCTAAAATTGCAGGTGTTTTTATCAATCGTTTAAATAAAGATATGTTATTACAAAGTGACATTACAGTGAATTATGCATGGCAAAGAACTGGAGTTGATGTGAGTGTTTCACATACACAAATTGACTCTCGATATAATACATATAAATATACTGGATTACCAATAGGACCTATTAGTACAATCTCTAAAGTCACAATAGAAGCATGTATTCAATATGAACATCATGATTACTATTACTTCTTTGCAAAAGAAGATGGTACAGTGATTTATAGTCGTACTTATAAGGAACACCAGAAAATAGTAGAGGAGAATAGATGGTATTAATATGATGACATTAGAAGAATTAGAACAGGATGCATTAAAAAGAAATATACCAGTTATGCAAAAAGAGGGAATCCTCTTTTTGATTGAACAACTTCAAGAAAGAAAAGCAACATCATGTCTGGAAATAGGTTCTGCTATTGGTTATTCAGCGATGATGATGACAACACATGTTGAACATTTATGTGTAGAAACCATTGAACTTGATGAACAGCGTTATTTAGAAGCTGTAAGGCATATTCATGAACATGGATTAGAAAAAAGAATTACAATTCATCATGATGATGCTTTAACTTTTCAAACAGATAAACTTCAATTCGCTCCTTATGATTGTTTGTTTATTGATGCTGCTAAGGCTCAGTATCAGAAGTTTTTTGAAAAATATGTTCCTTTTGTGAAAAAAAATGGAATCATTATTGTTGATAATTTAGATTTTCATGGTATGATTTTTGATATTGATCATATTAAAAATCGTAATACACGACAGTTAGTTAAAAAAATCAAAAGATTCAAGGACTGGATTTTTCAACATGATGCATATGATGTTGAATATTATGCAGTTGGTGATGGAATCTGTGTAATTCGAAGAAAGGATGAACAATGAAATTAATAATATCACTCAATCGTAAAGAAAGACTTTATGACTATGTATCTATGGGTATTGATTGTTTTATATTAGGTGGCCAATATTCTTTCTATGCTCCCTCTTATTTTTCATTAGATGATATATATCAAATGGTGAAACAATACCCACAGTGCTCATTTTATGTGGCAGTGAATGCTTTATATGATGAACATGAAATTGAAGCAGTTGAAGCTTATATAGAGGCTTTATCAAAGATGGCAATACATGGCATTTTATTCCAAGATTTTGGTGTTTTACAGATTGTGAAAAATAAGGGATATCACTTTGATATGATGTATGCCCCAGAAACATTAAATACCAATGCTATGACATTAAATGTCTTAAAGCAACAAGGTGTGACAAGTGCTCAACTGGCACGTGTCATTCCATTAGAAGAGCAGTTATCAATTCATCAGCAAGTTCACATGCCATTGATGCTACAAGTTCATGGTGTAGAATATATTGCAGCAAGTAAACGTGCTTTATTGACAAATTATCAGGAAGCATCAGGATTGGCTTTTGATCATAAGAGTCAGACACGTTTAACTATTCAACCACGAAATTCAGATTATGTTTTTCATATTTATGAAAATGAAAGAGGAACACATATTTTTTCAAAGACAAGATTATATATGTTAGATTTATTGAATCAAATTCAAAGTTTTGAATATTTATACATTGAAACTTTGATGATGAGTGATGAAGAGGCTATTGAAGTTGCTTCGTTATATAGTGATGCTTTAAAGAGCTTTGAAAAACAGACTTATGATAGAGATGTCAAAGCTTATATGCAACTTCTTTATCAGTTAAAAACACCTATTGATCGTGGCTTTTTATTTGACCAGACAGTTTATAAATTAGAAGATGTAAGGAAGATGGATCATGAGAAAAATCAGTCAAATCATTAATGGAAAAAGAAAAATTATAAAAAAGCCAGAGTTGCTTGCGCCAGCAGGAAACTTAGAAAAATTAAAGGTGGCTATTATGTATGGGGCTGATGCTGTATTTGTAGGTGGAAAAGAATTTTCGTTACGTTCTCAGGCTTCAAACTTTTCGTTAGAAGATATTCAAGAAGGTGTAGAATTTGCGAAAAAGTATGGAGCGCATATTCATGTCACTTGTAATATTATTTTACATCAGGATAATTTAGAGGGATTAAAAGATTATTTAAAAAAATTAGATGAGATAGGGGTAACAGCTATTATTGTGGCAGACCCATATATCATGAAAATAGCTAAAGATATGAAACTTGGTTTGGAAGTTCATGTGTCTACACAGCTTTCGACTTTAAATAGTCAGGCGATTTCTTTTTATCAGAATATGGGAATGGATCGTGTTGTCTTAGGGCGTGAAGTGACATATGATGATTTAAAATGTATTATGGATAAAGTTGATGTGGATATCGAATATTTTATCCATGGAGCCATGTGTATCCATTATTCAGGAAGATGTATGCTTTCTAATTATTTAAGTCGACGTGATGCCAATCGTGGCGGTTGCTCACAGTCTTGTCGCTGGTATTATGACTTGTATCAGGATGGTGAATTGGTTAATCAGGAAAATGATATGCCATTTAGTATGTCCAGCAAAGATATGTCACTTGTTGCACATATTGGAGAGCTTATTGAGCTGGGAGTAGATTCATTTAAGATTGAAGGAAGAATGAAATCAGTTCATTATATTGCGACAGTCGTATCGACTTACCGTAAATTAATAGATACCTATTGTGAAGATCCTGATCATTTCCAACAAAGTGATTATTTTGAAAAAGAATTGTTGAAAGCAGCCAATCGTGCTTTCTGTCATGGTTTTTATTATGAACATCCTACTGTCAATGAACAGTTGTTTAATATGCGTGATGAACATCCAACACAGGAATTTGTTATGCGTATTGTAGATTATGATAAAGAAACAAATCTGGCTAAGATTGAACAGAGAAACTATTTTAAACTCGGTGATCAGATTGAAGTTTTCTCACCTCATCATGATAATCTTTGCTTTACTGTCAAAAAACTTTATAATGAAGATATGGAAGAGATTGATGTAGCTAATCATCCAATGGAAATTCTTTATGTAGAAATACCTTATCAGGTTTTAAGCAATGATATGGGAAGAAAGGTGAGAAATGTATGAGAGAGCAAGCCGTTATTATTGGAATAGCAGGAGGAAGTGCATCGGGGAAGACGTCTATCGCAAAGCAACTTTATGATTATTTTAAAGGGCATCACAAAGTCAAAATTATCAGACAAGATGACTATTATAAAGATCAGAGTCATCTCACTTTTGAACAACGTGTAAAAACAAATTATGATCATCCACTGGCTTTTGATACAGATTTATTAGTCATGCATTTAAAGAAGTTGAAGAATAAAGAACGTATAGAAAAACCAACATATGATTATACTTTACATACACGTAGTCAAGTCACAGAAGTGATTGAAGGTCGCGATGTTATTATTTTGGAAGGAATCTTTGTTTTGGCTGAACCGACTGTAAGGGAACTTTGTGATATTTTGGTTTATGTAGATACTGATAGTGATATTCGCTTTATTCGACGTTTAAGACGTGATATTGAAGAAAGAGGAAGAAGTTTGGACTCAGTATGTCAACAGTATTTAAAGACTGTTAGACCAATGCATGAACAGTTTATAGAGCCATCTAAAAAATATGCACATATTATCATTCCAGAGGGTGGAAGTAATCATGTTGCTGTTGATTTATTGATGACAAAGATTAAAAGTATTGTCGATGAATAATGAAAATTTACATGAGAAATGCTAGTATTTTCAAGGTATTTATGTTATAGTATAGTCTGCGAGGTGAATAGATATGGATCATGATGCAGTTTTATTAACCCAAAGTGGGGTTGAAAAATTAAAACAGGAAAAAGAACAATTAATTAATGTTGAAAGACCAAAAGTTATTGAAGAGTTGCAATTAGCACGTTCTCAAGGTGACTTGTCAGAAAATGCTGATTATGATGCAGCTAGAGATAAACAGGCACATATTGAAGCGAGAATCAAAGAAATTGATCAAATGTTACTACATGTGCAAATTATTGATGAATCACAATTAGATAGCACTGTTGCGAAACCTGGTGCTACTGTTACAATTTTAGATTTATCTGAAGCAGATGCTCAAGAAGAAACTTTTACAATTGTTGGGACATTTGAAACAGATCCATTAAATGGTAAAATTTCAAATGAATCACCTCTAGCAAAAGCTATTCTTGATCATGGTATCAATGAAATTGTTTCAGTCGGGGTGGCTGAACCATATGAAGTCAAAATTTTAAAGATTGAATATATGGCTTAGATGATGTACTGACATCATCTTTTTTTATTTCAATAAAAAAAGATGGTTATCCCATCTCATCCGATTTATTTTGTTCAATCATTGCCATAGCATTTTGGAATACGTTTTTACCATTCATTGTTCCATAATCACGCATAGAAATATCCATAACTGGTATATCTGGTAAAGCTTTTTGTAATTGTTTTTTAATATATTTCACTTGTGGAGCTAATAAAATGATATTGGCATCTGTAGCCTGATGAACATCATGAACTCCAACAGCTCTTATATCAACACGAATTCCTTGGTAATCCGCTTCTCTTTTCATTTTTTCTACCAATAAGCTTGTTGACATGGCAGCTGCACAGCATAAGACAATATGTATCATTGACAACCCCTCACTTTCAATTTTTCATATTTCTTTCTTATATTATAGGGGAATTTAATAAAAAATCCAATAATTTTATAGTGAAACGTTTGTATGTTTGTTATTTTTATGAAAATAGTATATAATAATTATGGCAAAGAAGTAGGTGGTGATCATATGCAAGAAAGTCGTCAATTTAATCGAACAGTGTTAACATTGTGGGTTGTCTTTTTAATCATTGTTGTTGTTGTCAACGGCATCTATGCTTTTATTCTTCCTATGAGTACACTGGAACTTTATTTGGGACCATTAAATTTCTTTAATATTGCTCCAGCAACATTGTTTGTAGGAGTATTAGAAGATTCTATGGTTAATGATTTAAAGAAAAATACAGCGTTGGCTTGTTTAGTACGTATACCTTATGTCATATTAATAGTAGTAGCAGTATTCTTTTCATGCTTATTATTATTTTAAAAAGGAACTGTCCTGAAGTGAATCTTTATGATTGAATTTGGATTCATTTCAGATAAGTTCCTTTTTTATGCAATCTTACGTGTTTTGATTTCTTTAAAAAAGCCAATCAATAAAAATATGCATGACTTGAAAATCAAATGTACATATTGAATATCATCAAGATGAAGGCATAAGCTTATTAAAAAATACAAGAGAGAAAAGAATAAACAGTGTTTCATGCGATGATCAGGTAAATGTGATGTCAAATATAACGCTGCAATAATAAGTGTCATATAAGCGAATACTTGCAGAATGATTTGAATAAATAAATGATTGATTTGCATGAAATAAGATAAAAGGGAAAGAATAAGAGAGATAAGTATAAAAGGAATAAGAAAAATTAAACATGTATAAATATAAGTACGTAGTGTTTGTTTCATGGTTTCCTCCTAATATACTGTATGCAAAGGAGTTTTCTTTTATGAAATATATAGAAATCTTTATAGAAAGTTTTGGAACGTATATTTTACTTGTCTTGATGATTCGTTTTTTAGGTAAAAAAGAAATGAGTAAACTCAGTGTTTCAGATTTAATTGTATTTTTAATTATTAGTGAATTGATGACAATTTCAATTGGAAATGAAAATGTTAACTTTTTACAGGCAGCACTTGCAGTTTTAGTCATTGTTTTTATGGATAAGCTATTTACGCTGATTTCATTAAAGAGTCCATTTTTTAAAAAGATGGTAGAAGGACATCCAACCTTTATTGTCTTTCAAGGAAAACTGAATCAAAAGAAAATGGCTTCATTAAAATATAGTGTTGATGATCTTTGTCATCATTTAAGAGAGCAGGGGATTGGCTCTTTATCAGAAGTTGACTTTGCAGTGTTAGAAACAGATGGTCAGTTATCTGTGATTGAAACGAAAAACAGTGAAGTGAAAGCACCAGCAGCCATTATTAGTGATGGTCAAATTAATTATGAAATCTTGCAGTTAATGAATCGTGATGAAAATTGGTTGATTAAAAAGTTGAAAGAAGCTGGAATTCATGATTATCATGAGGTTTTTTATTGTGTTGTGGAAAAAGAACGTTTATTTGTCATTAAAAAAAGGCTAGATAACTAGCCTAATAACATTCTATCATTGACAAATTCTTCACCAATGGCTTCTTCAAATTTCTTAAGTAAATCATTCACAGTTAATTGTTTTTTCTCTTCACCCTGAACATCATAAATAATACGACCATCATACATCATAATGAGACGATTTCCAATATCTATGGCATCTTTCATATTATGTGTAACCATCATGGCAGTTAAATGTTGCTCAGTCACGATCTGTTTTGTCAGAGTTAAAACTTTTGTACTGGTAGCAGGATCTAATGCTGCTGTATGCTCATCCAGTAATAACAGCTTAGGTTTATTGAGCGTAGCCATTAAAAGTGTTAAGGCTTGACGCTGTCCACCTGATAATAAGCCAACTTTCGTTGTTAAACGGTCTTCTAAGCCTAACCCTAATGCTTTAACAATTTCATAGTATTCTTCTTTTTCTTTTTTTGTTACACCCCAGTGTAAACTACGTTTTTGACCACGACGTGCAGCCATCGCCAGATTTTCAATAATTTGCATATCAGAAGCCGTCCCCATCATAGGATCTTGAAAAACACGCCCAATGAATTTGGCACGCTGATATTCAGGCGATAAAGATATATCTTGACCATCTAAAGTCATGATTCCACAATCAATAGGATAAACCCCAGCAATAAGGTTTAAAAGGGTACTTTTCCCAGCACCATTGCCACCTATCACAGTCACAAAATCTCCCTGTTTGAGTTCTAAATCTAGTTTGTTAATGACACATTTTTCATTTGGAGTTCCAACATGGAAAGATTTAGAAACTTTTTCTAATTTAAGCATGATTTTCAAATTCCTTTCCTGTTAATTTTTTATACATTGTTAAACGTTTCTTTTTATCAATAATGACAGGAACAGTCAGTGCAATGGCAACAATCAAAGCAGTTAAAAGCTTTAAATCATCTGTATTTAATCCCATCTGTAAAACAATTGCTACAATCATACGATAGATAATAGAACCCACAACAATAGATGTTAAACGTAATTTAAAACCAGCTTTTTTACCAAAAATCACTTCACCAATGACAATGGAAGCCAAACCAATGACAATGGCACCTGTTCCCATTTTGACATCAGCTACACTTTGTTGTTGAGTGACCAAAGCACCACTCATAGCGACAAGTCCATTACTTAACATTAAACCAAAAAGTTTCATCGTATCAGTATTGACACCATTGGCTCTCACCATATTTTCATTATTTCCAGTTGCTCTTAAACATGAACCAAATTCGGTTCCTAAAAACCAGTAAATACCAGCCACGACAATGAAACTAAAGACAAGACCGATACAGATTGTAATCCATTGTGATGTTAATGGAATGACATTAGCTAAATCTTTAAAAAGCGTCGAAGACTGTAATAATGGAATATTACTTTTTCCCATGATTCTTAAATTAATAGAATAGAGTGCAAGCTGTGTTAATATCCCAGCTAAAATGGCAGGCATTTGACATTTGGTATGCAAAAATCCTGTTATAAATCCTGCTAAAAAACCAGCCAGTGTTGCCAAAAAGATGGCAACTAAGGGATGTACACCAGCGACCAGTGCAACAGCACAAACGGCTCCTCCGGTCGCAAAACTGCCATCAACTGATAAATCAGCAATATCTAAAATGCGAAAAGTTAAATAAATGCCTAGAGCCATAATTCCCCATAAAATACCTTGACCAATGGCTCCCTGTAAAGATAATAATATCGCCATAATTATTCTCCAATCATAGTTGCATTCAGTTCAGTAGGAATATCAATACCTAATTGAGTAGCTACTTTTTGATTAATAAAATATTGACAGTCTTTTCCTTCAACAAAAGTGACAGGTGTTTCTTCTACTTGAGCTTCACCATTAAGAATAGCTAAAGCCTGTTTTCCAGCATTTTGACCAACAGTATAGTAATCTAAACTCAAAGTTGCAAGACCACCATTTTCACACATACTTTCTTCACCAACGATCACTGGCAGATTGTTTTCATTTGTTACTTGTGCAACAGTTGCCATATTAGAAGCAAGAAGATTGTCAGTTGGAATATAGACAGCATCATAATGACCAATCATAGATTGTGCAACCTGTTGAATAGCACTCGAATCATTAGATACTGTCACTTCACTGGCTTCTAGTCCTAAATCTTTTGCAGCCTGTAAAGCAATTTCTCCTTGATATACGGAGTTTGCTTCATCGCTACAATAGAAAATTGCGATTTTCTTAGCATCAGGAATCAATGTCTTTAAGAGTTCTAATTGTTCCTTGATTGGATTTAAATCACTAGCTCCAGTGACATTTGTTTCTGGTTTTTCATTGGATTTGACAACGCCAGCTGTTTCAAAATCAGTAACAGCAGCTCCTACAATAGGAATATCAGTTGTTTTATTAGCAGCAGCCTGTAAGGCATCAGTTGCGATAGCATAAATCAAGTCATCACCATCATTGACAAATTTTTCAGCAATTGTCTGGCAGTTGGAAGGATCACCACTGGCATTTTGAAAATCAATGTTTTCTTCTTTGACACCAGCTTCGATTAAAGTATCTTTAAATCCTTCATATGCTTTATCTAATGCAGGATGTTGTGCAAACTGTATAGCCCCAATCTTGACTTCAGATAATTCTTTTGTTCCAGTTGTTTCACTGGCACATCCTGTTAAAAGCAACCCCATTGTCAATAATAATACAGATAGTTTTTTGATCATATTTTATTCCTCCTCATTTTTAAGATTATAAAACAAAAAAACCCGTCCCAAGAGGGCGAGTGAACGCGGTACCACCTCAATTTATTATAATCTCACAATTATAACCTTTATAAGTTGAATAACTTTACATAAATAACGTTATGTCCCCGATTACCCCTTATCAAAGTAATAGCTCCGTGGTGTATTCAAAATTTCTTTTCGTATGATTCGCACCAGCCATCATATCTCTTATGTCACAGAAATTTTTACTTCGTCACATCATTGCTTTTTGTTTTATATATCATCTATCATAAATAAATGAAAATTGTTTGTCAATCATTTTTTAAAAAATAAAATAAAAATAAGTATTTAAAGAATTATTTTTATAAAATTTGTTAAAATAGCAAAAAATAGAGTGGTTAAGATAACATTATATCTAAAATCATCATCACTACAAAGCCAATCATGCAAGACAGGGCACCTATATCAATCTGATGTTGGCAACAGGCTTCTGGGATCATATCTTCCACACAGACAAATAGCATCGCACCAGCTGCAAAACTTAAGGCAAATGGAAGAATATTTTGAATCAAAGAAGCAAAGATATATCCAAGGATAGCTGAAGGAATTTCAATAATCCCTGAAAATTGTCCGTACATCATAGATATGAATTTACTCTTTCCATATTGATGCATAGGGAGTGCAATGGCAGTCCCTTCAGGAAAATTCTGAATACCTATTCCAATAGAAAGAACCAATGCTGGAATAAACTGTTGATGCGCACTAGCAAAAGCGACGCCAACAGCCAAGCCTTCAGGAATATTGTGCAATGTCATAGCAAGCATTAATAATTGATTCTTAGAAAAACGTGATTGAAGACCTTCTATTTCACCTGATATCATATGTTTATGTGGCAAGAAATGATCACATAAAGCTAAAAATGCAACACCACATAAAAAACCAAATGGAATAATCATAAGATACCATTTATTCATATTTTCTAAAAGGTTCATTGCAGGTAAAATTAAGGAAAAAAATGAAGCAGCAATCATAATACCTGCACTGCTTCCTAAAGCAATAGAGACCAGATGTTTATTTTCTTTATTTGTGAAATAAACCAAAGAAGCACCTAAAAAGGTAGAAAACCAATTAAAAATAATAGCTCCGATAAAAATAAGAACAGGCATTTCTTGTAATATTGATAACACATTTTCACCTCATTATAGAGTATGAAAAAGACAGTTTTGTGTGACAAAAAAAGCTATGCAGGGCATAGCTTAGTATTGAATATCTTCATATAAAGTTTTAATTAAAATGGCTTTTGAAGATGGTTGTTGTTTTTTGAAATCAAATGTTTTCATTAAGCTATATTCAACAACATCATATTTTTCAACCATTTCATCATAAATATAATCAGATTGTCTAAAGAACAAATGATCACCACTATCATTATCTTGATCGATACTACCAAATTCTTTATCTTTGTTGTAATAAACAACTTTTCCTTCAAAACGATCAATATATTCATCAAGATGTTCCATTAACTGATTATATAAGCGATCATATAAAGAGCTACTATCCGTATCTTGATATTGTTCAGAAATTGAATTTTGAGAAACATCTTTTTGATTTTCAGCTTTAAGCTGATAAACAAAAGCATTTGCTAAATCAATCACTTCCTGATTTTGACCAGTTTTCACCATATCTAAAATCATTTCATATAATCCCAATTCATCAAGATTATATCCAGCTTTAAAGAATTTATAAACAAGATTTGTATAAGCTTCTTTCACTTTACCAGTATTCATATATAAATCATAAAGCACTTGGAATGAATCAACGTTTGGAATCTTGTTTCCTAATGATAAGAATTCATTTTCAGCTTCTTCATATCTTTTTAAATGTACAAGTGAAGATGCACGATAGTATTTAACCCAATTTAAATTGTTATAATGCCATTTAATAGGTTGTGTAAAAGCCATGTTTGCATATTCTACACAAGATTTATAATCTTCCATTTCATAAGAACATCTAACTTTTAAACGATACCATTTTTCTTTCTTTGATTCATATTCTTTACCTGCACTATTAACAAAAGGTTCAATGCTAAGTGTCTGAACATCAAGTTTATCTAAAAGTTCAGATAATTTTTGATAACGAACAGGTTTTTGATTCATGACATACTTCATAGCTTTATTGATTGTCGCTTCTAAAGGAGAATATTTTTCTTGTTTACATAAGTTTGTGATTTCATCAACAATAGAGAAAAATAAATCTTCTTTTTCTTTGATTTTATCGTCATCAATATTAATGTATTTATTATAAAGTGCATAACCATAATGATTAATAAAACCACTTAATCCTTCTCCAACTTGCAAGAAAGTCTTACCTACTTCAATTGCATCATCAGTACGACCTTGATTTTTCAATTCTTTTACATAATCCATAGCTTGAAAATCATTAAATGAGCTTGGATCTTCTTCAAAACGTTTATCATAATTTGTTAAATCTTTTGGTTCACGTTTTTCCACGATTCATCACCTCGATTATTATTATATCAATTTCATAACTTCTTGTGAAGAATAAAGATTTATTTTTCAAAATCAATCATAAAAATGAACCTCTATTATTGGGGTGTCCAAATAATGAGGTTCATTTTAATCTGATGTTTTTTTATTCGACAGTTACAGATTTTGCAAGATTACGTGGTTTATCAACATCACAACCTTTAATGCATGCTGTGTAGTAGGCAATAAGCTGTAAAGGGACAGCAACCAATATTGTCTGAAGAGTAGGGTCAATATCAGGAAGTTCATATACGTTTTGAACATTTTTCACTTCCATATTTTGAGTTGTCAGTAATATAACACGTGCTCCTCTGGCCATTGTTTCTTGAATATTGCTGATTGTTTTTTGTGCAATATGTGGTTGAGTGGCTACTGCAATAACAACAGAATCGTTTTCTATTAAAGCAATAGGACCATGTTTTAATTCACCGGCTACATAAGCATCAGCATGGACATATGACACTTCTTTTAATTTTAAAGCACCTTCTAAGACACTGGCATAATCTAAATTTCTACCAATAAAGTAGGCATCATGTTGATTTTCCAACATTTTTGCATACTGGGCAAAAAGATTTTCATCCTTTAAAATAGTATCTACATGTTGAGGAATAGACATTAATTGTTGAATAACCTGTTTGTTGATGTCCCTGCCAAGCTGTTGAGCAATATAATAAGCTAACAGAATCAATAAAACCAATTGTGTTGTATAAGCCTTTGTTGATGCTACTGCAATCTCTGGACCTGCACATGTATATAAAACATAGTCACTATCACGAGAAATTGTACTTCCTAATACATTTGCAATAGCAATTGTTGTTGCCTTTTTTTCTTTTGCCAGACGTAAAGCGGCTAAAGTATCAGCTGTTTCTCCAGATTGAGAAACAAAGATTGCTAAAGTCTTTTCATCTACAAAAGGATCATCATAACGAAATTCACTGGCAACTTCGCTTAAAACAGGAATGTCTAATACTTTTTTAAGAATATGAGCACCACACATAGATGCATGATAAGCTGTTCCACAAGCAACCAGATAGATTTTATTGAACTGAGAAAAATCAATATCTTTTAATTCATCTAAAATAATGTGATTGTGATTGATACGACCTCTTAATGTTTCAGCAATGACATGAGGCTGTTCATGAATTTCTTTCAACATAAAAGTATCATAACCATCTTTTTTAGCTGCTTCTAAATCATAAGGAATAGTTGTTGTTTGTTTTTCAATCGGATGTCCGTGTTGATCATAAAATGAAATATGATCAGTTGATAAAACAGCCATTTCATAATCTTCTAAAAAATAAACTTCTTTTGTATATTCTAATAAGGCTGGGATATCACTAGCACCAACATAACCATCTTTTGTTTTCCCAATAATTAAAGGGCTGTCCTTTTTTGCAACAATGATGTGTTCTGGTTCTAATGTTGAAAGAATACACAAAGCATAGCTTCCTTTGATTTGAGCCAATACTTTTTGTGTTGCTTCTAATAGATTGCCATCATAAAGACTATCAAGAAGTTGAACAACAACTTCACTATCTGTATCAGATTGAAACTGATATCCTTTTTTTAATAATTCATCTTTTAATTCACGATAATTTTCAATAATCCCATTATGCACTAAAGCAATTGTTTCATCCTGATTGGTATGAGGATGAGAATTAAGATTAGAAGGAACACCATGAGTTGCCCATCTTGTATGACCAATCCCCACATGTCCACTTAGATGCTGATTTTTCAGTTTATTTTCTAAATTTTCTAATCGTCCTTTACATTTGACAGTGATAAGCTGATTGTTTTCAAGTGTTGTGACACCTGCACTGTCATAACCACGATACTCCAATTTAGATAAACCTTGCATTAAAAAAGGCAAAGCTTCACCTTTTCCACAATAAGCAGTAATTCCACACATAAAAAATTTCCTCCATCAATTTAATTTTTTATTATTGAATGAAGTGATGCCTAATGATATTTGTTTAATGATCACTCATTAGTTTTGCTCATTGTTCAGGTAGCATCATACCTCCAGATCATCCGCCGAATCTTTCGATAAATCTGGTCCTCGTCAACTTTATATGTATAAAGTCCTGGCGCTTTTCTTTTGTAACTTCATCAATAATAGATATTATTATACATGAAACATCATCGAATAGTTTTCATATTTTAAAAATGTTCCCATTATAATATATGAAATATAAAAATTTGATGTGAAATAAAAAAAGTTTGTTTAAAAAAAAGAAAAATGAGAAAAATATGCGTATATATATAATAGGAGGGTTATTATGAGTATACGTAATAATTTACTGGAAATGAATAAATCATTAAAAAAACTAGAAGAATCCGGTGTTTATGATGTAGAAAAATATAGCTATGCATTATTACATCAGACCAGTCAGTTAGAGTATTTTTACTGTCATTTGGTTAAGGATGGCGACTGTAATCAGACGTTCTATCATGTACATAAAAGACCACATATTCATGAATTGGCATATTTCAATATTGGACGAGGCTTCCCTAAAGAACTTATGGATGGACATTGGTGCTATGTTTTAAAAGATATGGGATATAAAATGCTTGTTGTTCCATGTACATCTATCAAAAAAGATTCAACCCCTGCTAATCCTATATTTGAAAAGGATATTAAAATAAAAACAGATACACATATAACACATTGTCGTATTCAATTGAGTGATATTCGTTCAGTTGATATCCAAAGATTAGATTTAAGAAAATCTTTTTATCAGGTATTAACATCAAGAGAAGACATTATCGAATTTATTGAAAAAAATTTGTTTGATAAGTAATTTTGATTCATGTATCATAGGGATATATGGAGGGGATTTGATGGAGGAATTTTTAAGAGGCTGTAGAAGATCTCTGCCGATTGCTTTGGGGTATTTTCCAGTTTCTTTTTCTTTTGGGGTTTTTGTTGCTTCAAGTGGTTTACCATTTGGTTTAGCAACATTGATTTCATTGACTAATTTAACATCATCGGGGCAATTTGCTGGAGTATCTTTGATGCTGGCTCAAGCTTCGTATATGGAAACTGCATTAACACTATTGATGATTAATGCAAGATATTTTTTAATGTCTTTATCTTTAAGTCAAAAGATTGATCAAAAAATGTCAACGCTGGAAAGAATGGTGATTTCTTTTGGAATTACTGATGAAACATTTAGTTTGGCATCTTTGGAACATGGAACATTATCTTTTTCTTTTATGGCAGGATTTATTTTGGTACCTATTATTGGATGGACGAGTGGTACACTTGTTGGTGAAACGCTGACAAATATTTTGCCACCTGTTTTACAAAATGCAATGGGGCTGGCTTTATATGGCATGTTTTTAGCGATTATTGTTCCAGCATCTGCCAAATCACGTGCTATATTAGAAGTTGTAGTCATAGCAGCAATTCTTTCAACAATCATGTATGAAGTGCCTTTGTTTCAAGGATTATCTAGTGGATTTCAATTGATTGTGGCTACAATACTGGGAGCTTTCTATGGGGCTTTACGTTACCCTATTGAGGAGAATGTCTAATGTCAAGCTATTTATTACTGACTGTTTTTGTGATGGCCGTTATGACCTATTTGCCAAGAATGTTGCCACTGACGTTTTTTAAAAAAGAAATCCACTCACGTTTTATACGTTCGCTTTTATATTATGTGCCTTATGCTGTTTTATCGGCATTGACATTTCCAAGTATTCTATATGCAACTGGACATATGGGCAGTGCTTTGGTTGGAGGACTGGCGGGTATTTACTTTGCTTATCGTCAAAAAGGCCTGGTTTTTGTTGCCTGTGTGACCGTTATATGCAGTTTCATTGCGCACATACTGATTCCATTTTAGATGGAATTTTTTTTATTGATTCATGATATTTTATGGTGATGGAAAATAAGGAAGATGTTTTAAGACAGGATGATGACCTGTCTTTTTTGATATGGAAAAGGAGGTGATGTGTTCGAAAACGATTATGTTTAGCTAAAAAGGAGGGAAAAAAGATGGATAAACATAAGCATTTTATAAAATTAAAGAAAGTCATACTTTTGATGTTGTCGTGTATTTTTATGTTGAACATAGGTGAAGTTTATGGAGCTTCATATGAGATGAATACTTATAATTATCTGGCAGGTATCACCACAAAAGCTGGATCCAAATTAAATGATGGAACTGTTTTGGAGGCCAGTTCATATGATGAAGGTGTGACGGTTCTTCTGACAACAAATGGACAGTATTTTTATTGTCTAGAGAATGGAAAGGCTGTTCATGATGGAACACAGTATACGCCTACTGACACAATTGAGCTTATTGAAGAAGCTCAAAAGAACAAACATTTAAGTTCGTCAGAAAAGGAAAAGCTTATTAGTCGAGTACTAAGTCTAGCACCAACAAAGATCAATGTTTCATATCATACAAATGGATCATTAAAAGCAGTGAATGGAAATGCCTATCAGTGGTATGCAGCACAAATTATTGTATGGGAAATCATGGTTGGTGAAAGAAATGCAGATGGTAGTTATCGAGGTGTGACAACCAGTGGTGCGACTTCTGTTTATAATTCTTTGAATTGGTCTAACTCTACGACAAAGTCCAATGTCAAAACATACTATGATTCTTATAGTCAGATTTTAAAGACATGGGGACAGATTCCTAGTTTTGCATCAAAGAGTGAAAGTCTTGCGAAAACATATGAAATGACTGCATTTGATGGCAATCATTATTATATGGAAATGAATGATCAAAATCAGGTTCTTGAAAGATATAATTTTAAGGCCAACGGGCTTTCGTTTGTTAAAAATGGAAATGTTTTAAAAGTCACAGCGAATGCTTCATTTGATGATACGAAAACAGTATCTGGAATCAATAGTCTTGATCTCAATAAAAGACAGCTGCTTTGTTTAGACAGTTCTGAAAGATATCAGAAAGTCGCGATTGCAGGAGAATTGGATGAAGCCTTGCCAAGTGCTTTCTTTAAGATTAAGATTGGAGCATCTGCTTTAAAGATTACTAAAAAAGATAATAAGGGTAATAATATTGCTGATGTACAGTTTCAAATTTCTTATCATGCAGACATGAGTCAAAGTCTAGGTACATATACAACTGGAAAAGATGGAACAGTTACGATTGACAAACTGCAACCAACAACCATTTATATACAGGAAATCAAGGTTCCAGATCATCTTGTCTTGGATTCAACAGTCCATTCAGTAGAGTTAAAAGCTGGTCAAACAGCTTCGTTTACGCAAACGAATAACTGGAAACAGGGTTATATTCAGGTTGTGAAAAAGGACAAAAAAACAGGTGAGGTTGTTAAGAAACCAGGTACAAAGTTTGAGGTCTTAAGTGGAAATCAGGTAGTTGCGACAATATCTACAAATAGTGAAGGTGTTGCTAAAACAGGATTACTTGATTATGGAACATATACGATTCGTGAAAAAGAAGCACCACAGAACTATGTCATTGCGACACTTGAAAAGAATCAGAGCGTGACTGAAAATGGTAAGACTTATGCCATTGAAATCTATAATGAACCAGTTCTAGGGAAAATTGAATTAGAGAAACAGGATAAAGAAACTGGGAATGTCTCTCAAGGAGATGCAACCTTGAAAGATGCAGAATATGTTTTAAAAGCCAATCAAGATATATTGAATCCATCTGATGGAACTGTGCTTTATAAGAAAGATGAAATCATCTCTCAAAAGACAGTTGGAAATGGTGTCTGGGGTGATACAGGAACAAAGAAAACAAATGATCAGGCAAAAATTTCATGGTCTAATTTACCGATGGGTGTCTATCGAGTAGAAGAAACAAAGCCAAGTGTTGGATATTTATTAGATGGGCCTCAGATAGTGACATTGACATCTTCAAATTCGAATCAGCAGGTTGTCACACAAAGTGTTGTTTCTAAAGAACAAGTCATTAAAGGAAAACTTGAAGTTGCCAAAATGGGAACTGATGGATCAAGTGGCATTACACAAGGATTGGCAGGTGTAGAATTTACTATCAAGCTTTACTCAGATGTTCAAAAGAATGGATGGGATCAGGCAAGAACTTATGATGTTCTTGTGACAGATTCAACGGGACGAGATACATCTATTGATCTGCCTTATGGTATTTATCAAATAAAGGAAACAAAAACACCAGAAAATTATTATCCTGCTGGTGATTTTTTTATTACCATTAATGAAGATCAGGAAATTGAATATAGAATGGTCAACAACGCACCATTTCAGGCATGGTTAAAAATTGTGAAAAGAGATAAAGATGGACAGAAAGTGGCTTTATCTCATGCGACATTTAAGTTAAAAGATAGCGAAGGAAATGATGTCAAACAAAAAGTTGGCATGGTTTATAAAGATGAATGGGCAACAGATGAAAATGGATATGTTGTGCTGGATGATATGGTCAAATCAGGAACATATACAATCGAAGAATTGAGAAATCCTGAAGGATTCCTTATTGGAGATGATATTCAAGTGAATATTACAGCAGATAATGATGAAATCTATTTTGATGAGGACAATCAACCTGTCATTGAAGTTTCATTTATCAATGAAAAACCAACAGGACATTTGATTCTTCATAAAGAATTTGAAAGAGAGGAAGATACAGCTGTTGGTGGAGCACAGTTTAAAGTCACTGCTGATAGTGATATTATGGATCCAGCAACAGGAAAGATGATTTACAAAAAAGGTGATCCTGTCATTATGGGGAATTCAACTGATGGTATTTATATGATTAATGAAAGTGGAAAACTGGAATTAAAAGATTTACCACTTGGAACAACGGGTGCCAGATACAAGGTTGAAGAGATTTCAACGATAGATGGATATGTTCTTTTGGATGAACCAGTCATTTTTGAGTTTGATATCAAAGACAATACGACAAAAGAATATACAGTGGAAAAGACAATAAAGAATAAGCTAACAGAAACATATTTCTCTAAACAGGATTTAAACGGAACAGAACTCAAAGGTGGAGAATATTCTGTCATTGATGCTAAAAGTGGAGAAATGATTGATCAATGGACAAGTGATGGAAGAGGTCATCTCGTTAAAGGACTTGTCATTGGAAAGGATTATATCTATCGTGAAGATTTGACACCCCTTGGATATACTTATGCCAAAGATGTGAAGTTTACAATGTCAAAAAACAAACAGACAATTGTCATGAAAGATACACAGGTGGATGTCAATAAATTAGATGTAGATGGTAACGCTGTTCAAGGAGCGACTCTTCAGATTGTCAGTGATAAGACCAAAAATATTGTTGACCAATGGGTAACTGACGGAAGTGTTCATCACGCTGAAGGACTTATTGTTGGTCAAACATATATCCTTCGAGAAATCAAAACACCAGATGGATTTGCGATGGCTAATGAAATGCAGTTTACTGTGAAAGAGAATGAAAATATGAATTTATCTATGATAGATAAGAAAGTCATTTTCTCAAAAGAGGATGCAGGTGGACAGGAAATTGAAGGTGCATCTATGCAAGTCATTGATAAAGAAACAGAAAAAATTGTTGATGAATGGATTTCTACAAAGGATAGTCATACTATAAATAATCTTATAGTAGGTAAGACTTATATTCTTCATGAAGATTTAGCACCAATTGGTAAGAATCTGGCGCAGGATATTGAGTTTAATGTCACTGATGATCAACAGAATCAGCATATCACAATGATTGATACAACAGTTGGTATTCAAAAGAAAGATGAATTAGGAAATAATGTCAAAGGTGCGACATTACAGATTGTGTCTAATAAAACAAAAAACATCATTGATCAATGGACAACAGATGGATCAGTTCATTATGCGCAAGGATTGAAGGTAGGGGAAACTTATACAATTGTTGAAGTCAAAACACCAGAAGGATATGAAACATCTCCGTCCGTGACTTTGACTGTTGATGGAAAACAGGATATGTCACTGACAATGACAGATCATCGTATTATCACTGATATTTTGATCAATAAGGTTGATAGTCAAACACATAAGAACATTGTTCATAATGATTTTGAGTTTACAATTTATTTAGATGAAAAATGTCAAAAGCCATTCAAAACATTAAAGGCTGATACAACAAAAGGGACTGTCACTTTTGAAGATTTAGAGTATGGTCAAACAGTTTATGTCAAAGAAACAAAAGCGCCAAAGGGTTATCAGTTATCTGATGAAGTTGTTAAGATTGTCATTGATGATCAGCTTGAAGGAATTGGAAAGGTGCATAGTTTTCAGTATGAAAATGAAAAGATTCCAGTTGTCGTTGTGAAAACAGGAGATACGACGCACATGTTTTATTATCTGATATTAGCTGGAGGATGTTTGATTTTCATTATAAAGCTTTGTAGAACTCAAAAAGAAACAGATAGGTAAAGAAAAAGATGCAGGGATTTTGATCCATGCATCTTCTTTTCTTTTATATTGTTTTTTTTTATTTTATAGATTTAATAAACGTTTTGTATCTCTGGCAATCACAAGTTCTTCATTTGTAGGAATGACATAAACTTTGATTTTTGATTCAGGTTTAGAAATTAAACGTTCACCTTCACCATTTTCATTAGCATCATCATCAACAACAATACCTAATGCTTCACTTACTAATGATAGAATTTCTTTTCTAGCATAAGCAGAGTTTTCTCCAATACCAGCTGTAAAGGCAATTGCATCACATCCACCTAAAGCAATAAAATATCTACCAATGTATGCAATAACTCTTCTAAAGAAAATGTCAATAGCTAACTTAGCTCTTTCGTTTCCTTCATTAGCAGCATTTAATACATCTCTAAAGTCACTTGATACACCTGATACACCAAGTAATCCAGATTCTTTATTTAACATATGAATGACATCTTTCATATCCATACCAACTTGTTCAATCAAGTAATCAATGATAGAAGGATCCAAATCTCCACTACGAGTTCCCATCATAATTCCAGCTAATGGTGTAAATCCCATAGATGTATTAATAGATTTTCCATCTTTGACAGCTGTTAAAGAACCACCAGCTCCTAAGTGAGCAACAATGATTTTAGAATGTTCAGGGTTACCTAGTTTTTCAATAACTTTTTGTGATACATAATAATGTGAAGTCCCATGTGCACCATATTTTCTCACTTTATAATCAGTATAGAAACGATATGGAATTGGGTAAATATAACATCTTGGTTCAAGTGTCTGATGGAAAGCAGTATCAAACACAGCAACAGCACCAGCATTTGGAATAGCTTCCTTAAAAGCATAATATCCTGTTAAGTGAGCAGGGTTATGTAAAGGTGCTAATGATTTTAATTCATCAATCTTGCTGACAACATCTTCATCAATAATAGCAGATTCTTTAAAATAAGAACCTCCTTGTACAACTCTATGTCCTACACCTTTAATGTCTTCCAATGAAGACACGATATTTTTTTCTAATAATGTATCTAATAATAAATGAACAGCTTCTTTATGTGTTGGAATAGGTAAAGTACGAACATCTTTTTCACCATTGAATTTAATTGTAAAAATAGAATCTTCTAAACCAATTCTTTCAATAACACCAGAAGTAATGACTGTTTCATCATCCATTTCAAATAATTGAAATTTAAGTGATGAACTACCAGCATTCACTGCAATAATTTTTGCCATTTTTCTTATCCTCCCTTAATTCCCTTTTATTATAGCATTTATTTATAAAAAAACTAGGAAAAAATGTTTTGTAAAAAATATTTGTATTTTTTCTAAAAAAGAATATAATAGATATGAGCCAGGGGCGCATTTGCTGAGAAAGGTTTTCACCTTGTCCCTTATGATCTGAACTGGGTAATGCCAGCGTAGAGAGTGCAAATAATGATTTTTGTGACTTTTTTACGTGGGTAGAAAAGTCTTTTTTATTTGTTGGCTTCAATGAAAGGGGATCGAATTATGAAAAAAATTTTAAAAGTTGATTTCACAGTCAAAAGTATGTGTCAGCTTGCAATGTTTATGGCTATTACACTGATTTTGAGCTATGTGAATGAAATTATTCCTTCTTTACCACAGGGAGGAACCATCTCTGTTGATGTCATTGCCATCATGTTATGTGGTTATTTAATGGGAGCTGGATATGGTGTCATTTGTGGAATAGGGGTATCTATTTTACAGTTTGTCTTAGGTTTAGCAACTTACTATGGACCATGGTCAGTTTTACTTGATTATGTATTACCACTTGCAGTATGTGGATTAACACCTTTGATGAAAACACAAAAAATTGGAAACCTTCCTATTTGCTGGGGTATTGTTTTTGTCATGTTTTTAAAATACTTATCTCATTTTGCTTCAGGCGCTTTCTTGTTTGCAAGTTATGCACCAGAAGGTATGAATCCAATTGTTTATTCATTAGGATATAATATTATCTATGTTGCACCAACACTTATATTATGTATGATTGTTGTTCCATTGTTATATCCTCGTTTAAAAAGAGCGTTTATGTAATCTCTCAGTATTGAGAGATTTTTTTACTATATAGAAAATAGTAAATTTGCTTTAAAAAAGAGTATAACTTGTGTATAATATTTCTGTTATAGAAAGAGGTTATTGATTATGAATAAGACATTTGTTGGTCAAAATATCCTTATTCATTGTTATAAACATGATGGAAGCATTCATCGCTGTTGGGATAAAGGACTTGTTTTAGAAGAAACACCATATCATTTTATTGTGGTGAATAATAGAACGCTTGTTACGGAATCAGATGGACGTAAATGGTATACAAGAGAACCAGCTATTTGTTATTTCCCTAAGCGAAAATGGTATAATGTCATTTGTATGATTCGTAAAACAGGGGTGCATTTTTATTGTAATATTGCATCACCAACATTGTATGATGGAGAAGCTTTAAAATACATTGATTATGATTTAGATTTAAAGGTTTTTCCAGATTATAAATATAAAATATTAGATGAAGAAGAATACCAGCAACATAAAATGATGATGAATTATGGTCAAGAACTAGATGAGATATTATATCAGCAGCTAGATCAGCTGATTGAGATGGCTATGAATATGGCAGGACCTTTTAGACCTGGTTTTGCACAACATTGGTATCATTATTATCAAAGTGGAAATTATAAAAAAAGGAGAGATCATCGTGGATTTTCAAAATGAACAAGATATGATTGATTTTGGAGAAGAACTTGCTAAACACTTATTTCCTAATGCTGTGATTACATTAGAAGGAGATTTAGGTGTTGGTAAAACAACATTTACAAAAGGAATTGGAAAAGGTCTAGGTGTTAAAAAGATTATTAATTCACCAACTTTTACGATTGTGAAGGAATATCAGGGAAGATGGCCTTTATATCATTTTGATGCTTATCGTTTAGAAGGTGAAAATGAAGAATTAGGATTTGAAGAAATGTTTGAAAATGATGGTGTTTGTGTTATTGAATGGCCAATGTATATTCAAGATATATTACCTCAAGAAAGATTAGAAATACATATGACAAAAAATAGTGATCAGACACGTCGAATGACATTTGTACCTTATGGAGAAAAATATCAGCAATTATTGGAGGAGATGAAAATATGTTACAGCTTATAATGGATACATCGAATCAATATTTAATGGTTGCTTTATATGAAGATGATCAATGTTTGTCATCTCTTCAGGAAATGGGGTCTAAACGCCAATCAGAAAATGCAATTCCCTATCTTCAAAAATTATTAGAAAAACATCAAAAGGAATTATTGGATATTGATGAAATGGTCATTACATTAGGACCTGGTTCTTATACAGGAGAAAGAGTTGCTTTAACAATAGCGAAAACATTAAGTGTTATTTCTTCAGTACATATCAAAGCTATTTCTTCTTTAGCAGCTTATGCAGGTTTACAAAAATGTGTATCTGTGATTGATGCACGTAGTCAAAAAGTTTTTGTCTGTGCTTATGAAAATGGACAGGCAGTTATTCCAGAACAAATGATAGATATTCAACAGTTTCCACAATTTATGCAAGATTATAGTGATTTTCAAGTTGTTGGACAAAATGAAGTTGTGGGGTATGAACCTAATACGGTTGATTTGGCTAAAAATTTACATGAATTAGCCAAGCAGACATCAATAGTGCAAAATGTTGATGCTTTAGTACCACGTTATCTTAAAGATGTTGAGGCTAAAAAAATATGCTTATAGAAGCTTTACAGTCAGAAGAAATTGAGACGCTCATGCAGTTAGAACACACTTTAATGACATCACCTTGGTCAAAAGAAGATTTTGAATACGAATTGTTAGAAAATCCATTTGCACATATTTTTGTTTTAAAAAAGGAAATGGAAATCATTGGATATGTTGATCTTTGGGTGATGTATGAACAGGCACAAATTGCATCTATTGGGATAAAAAAAGAAGAACAATCTCAAGGTTATGGACAAAAGCTTTTAGAATTTGCTTTATCTTATGCCAGGGATGCAGGTGTAAACACGATAAGTTTAGAAGTACGAAAATCTAATCAAAAAGCGACTAGGCTTTATCAAAAAAATGGATTTGATATTCAATCCATACGTCGAGATTATTATCAGGATAATCATGAAGATGCTTATTTAATGACAAAAGAAATGGAGGGAAAAGCATGAGTCTTATTTTAGCAATTGAATCGAGTTGCGATGAAATGGCAGTGGCAATTTTAAAGGATAAACGTGAACTTTTATGCAATGTTGTCGCATCACAAATTGATACACATCGTATGTTTGGTGGAGTTGTTCCAGAAATTGCCAGTCGTATGCACGTTGAATGTGTATCGACTGTCTTAAAGACAGCCTTAAATGAAGCCCAAATCAATATGCAGGATATAGATGCCATTGCCGTTACCAAAGGGCCTGGACTGGTAGGATCTTTACATGTTGGGATGCAGGCTGCCAAAACATTGGCATTAGCTTATCATAAACCATTGATTGGTGTACATCATATTGCTGGACATATTTATGCTAATGAACTTGTCGAAGACATTCAATATCCATGTTTGTGTCTAGTTGTCAGTGGTGGACATAGTGAACTTGTTTATATGAAACATGAATTTTCATTTGAAGTCATTGGTCAGACTTTAGATGATGCGATTGGAGAAGCTTACGATAAGGTTGGACGTGTATTACATTTACCTTATCCAGGAGGACCAGTTATTGATCGTATGGCCAAAGAAGGAAAACATACTTATGCTTTGCCATTACCCATGAATGATGAAAGCTATAATTTTTCTTTTAGTGGCTTAAAATCAGCAGTGATTAATCTTTGTCATAATGCATCACAGCGTGGTGAAGAGATTATTCCTCAAGATTTAGCATGTTCTTTTCAGGAAGTTGCTGTTGATGTTCTGGTTTCTAAAACAATCAAAGCGGCTCAGGATTATCATGTTAAACAGATTATCGTGGCTGGGGGAGTCAGTGCAAATCAGGGATTAAGACAAGCACTGACAAAGCGTAGTGAGATACCTGTTTTATTTCCACCAATGCGCTATTGCACAGATAATGCAGCTATGATTGCTTCGGCAGCACGTGTGATGTTTGAACATCAGAAATTTTCATCACTTGACTTAATGGTCAAACCGTCATATGATTTAGAAGAGGAAAGTCTTGGTGAATCTTAATGGAAAAAAAACAGCATAAAATTTCAAAAGCAACAATGTCACGTTTTCCCGTTTATTTAAAGGCATTGCGTAATATGCAACATGAAGGGCAAAACAACTTTTTATCAAGTGAATTATCTGAAGCAACAGGAATCTTGGATACAACCATTCGTCGTGATTTTAGTTTTTTGACACACAAAGAAACATTAGGTAAACGTGGTATCGGATATGATACAAAGGAAATTATCAATATTCTTAATAATGTTCTTGGTTTAGGGTTAGATGAATCTATTATTTTGATTGGTGTTGGTAACTTAGGAAGTGCCATCTTAAAATATAATCGCTGGCAATATACAGTTGGAAAAATTGTGTGTGGTTATGATTTGGATCAAAATAAAGTTGGAGAACGCTTTGGGGTTAAACTTTATCATATTGATGATTTGGAAAAAACATTTCCTCAAGGCTGCAAGATTGCGATATTGGCTATTAGTGAAAATGTTCAGGAAACAGTCGATCGTTTAATGGATTTAGGCATTAAAGGAATTGTAGATTTTACGCATACACATTTTACAGTTCATAGTGATGTTGTTGTACAGACAGTCGATGTTGTTGTGGCTATTCAGGAATTGATTTTAAAAATGCATGTCAATGATGAATAAAGTATTGAAATTTTGTGAGAAAGATGTTAATAATAGATGTACAGGTAATGATTTGAGAACGTATTATAGTGAAGTTTGATAGCGACTTTTGGATGGTGTAAGCAAAAGAAACTGTTATAATATGGAACACTCAATGAACCGGATAGGAGAAATGTAAGTAGACTATCCCGCTAAACAGCGTTATGGTAAGAGAGCATATTCATGACGAATATGAATGAGGATGGTACCGCGATATTATAGTCGTTCCTTTTAGGAACGGCTTTTTTTATAAAAAGGAGGAGAGAGAGTCATGTTTGAATTTATGACAGTCAGAGAATTGTATGAAATGGTTTTATCTGGGGAAGATTTTGAAACTGAAGGTTTAGAATATGTTGAATTAGATGGATGGGTACGTACAAATCGTGATAATGGAAAAGTTGGTTTTATTGCTTTAAACGATGGAACATATTTTAGAAACTGCCAGATTGTATATTTACAGGAAACTTTATCAAATTATGATGATATCAAACATATCAGTACGGGAAGTGCTATTCGTGTTTTAGGAAAATTAAAACTCACACCTGAAGCTAAACAGCCTTTTGAAATTGAAGCAACACAAGTTGTTGTAGAAGGTGCATGTGATGAAGATTTTCCACTTCAAAAGAAAAGACATTCTTTTGAATATATGAGAGAAATTCCTCATCTTCGTCCACGTGCCAATACATTTTACGCTATTTTTAGATTAAGAAGTGTTTTATCAATGGCTATTCATGAATTTTTCCAGTCACAAGGTTTTGTTTATGTGCATACACCAATAATTACAAGTAATGATGGTGAAGGTGCTGGAGAAATGTTTAGAGCAACAACTATTGATAATACTGAATTTGATAAAGATTTCTT
This sequence comes from Massilimicrobiota sp. SW1139, assembly GCF_012027715.1. Lineage (NCBI taxonomy): Bacteria > Bacillati > Bacillota > Erysipelotrichia > Erysipelotrichales > Erysipelotrichaceae > Massiliimicrobium > Massilimicrobiota sp. SW1139. The sequence goes on from NZ_SJOR01000014.1 coordinate 28,500, forward strand.
TGGTAAAGAAGCATTTTTAACTGTAACAGGACAATTACATGTCGAAGCATTCTGTATGGCTTTTAGAGATGTTTATACATTTGGACCAGCTTTTAGAGCTGAAAATTCAAATACATCACGTCATGCCAGTGAATTCTGGATGATTGAACCAGAAATTGCCTTTGCAGATCTAGAAGATGATATGGATTTAATTGAAGATATGGTGAAATACTGTATTGACTATGTTTTAGAAAATGCACCTGAAGAAATGAAGTTCTTTGAACAGATGATTGATAAAGAATGTATTCAAAGAATTACTCATGTCAGAAATAGTGAATTTAAACGTATGACATATACAGAAGCTATTGATATTTTAAAACAGGCCGATGTTAAGTTTGAAAATAAAGTTGAATGGGGTATGGATCTCAATAGTGAACATGAACGCTATATCTGTGAAAAAATTGTAGGTGGACCAGTGTTCTTAACAGATTACCCAAAAGAAATTAAAGCTTTCTATATGCGTTTAAATGATGATGGCAAGACTGTTGCAGCATGTGATTTGCTGGTGCCAGGAATTGGGGAATTAGTTGGTGGAAGTCAGCGTGAAGAAAGATATGAAGTTCTAGAAAAAATCATGGATGAAAAACAAATGTCTAAAGAAGGACTTCAATGGTATATGGATTTAAGAAGATTTGGTGGATGTAAACATGCTGGATTTGGACTAGGATTTGACCGTTTCTTAATGTATTTGACAGGTATGCAAAACATTAGAGATGTTGAACCATTCCCAAGAACACCAAGAAACTTAAAATTCTAAAATATAACGGGATTCCCGTTATATTTTTTCATATTCAATTATTTCAATTTGTAGTATAATAAAATTATGAGGTGAAAAGACAGTGAATGAAATCTTCTTTATCAATACCTTTTTTAATATTGTTTATCGTAATGAATCAGCATATATGCGTGATTTATTGATGTCATATGACTATATACAAAGTTTTGTTCAATGGCTTTGCCAACGCCATATTTCGTGTGATATTTTATCTTCTATCACAAGGGATGATTATGCATTGTTGTCACGTTTTATGAAAGCTGAAGATGTGGATCATATTTTGCATAAGCCTTTTTCTAGTGAAATGGAAACAATGGCTCAAACATATCAGGATGCTATTCACATTGTTTATGTGCCTGGATTTGATGAATCTTCTTTTCAAATGACATCTTTTCCAGAGTATGAAAATATTTATTTTTATACGATTTCGGGACATTTTCAACGTGATAATTTATCTTTCTTTGATCCTTTTCCAGCCTTTTTCTGTGCTTTAAATCATGCTGATATGTGGCCAGGATGTTTAATTTTTAAAGGACAACAGGCGGTATTTGCGCCGATACATAATCAAAAAGATTTCTTGCAGTTAACATCCTATATTGAAAATCATATTTGCTTATTTGATGTCTATAATCAGTATCAGGATGATGCCTATTTCATTCAATTGAGTGATTTGCATCTCGGTAAAGATAAACGTCAAAAGGGACTGGAGCGTCTTTATGCTTCATTGGATGAACTGATTCCAAGATTACCTTCTTTATGGGCAGTTAATATTTTGATAACAGGTGATTTGATGGAATCTCCTAATCGTAAAAATATGTATTTAGCCAATGATTTTATGAATAGTCTTAAAAAGCGTTATAAGGCGAATGTGACTTTTATTTTAGGAAATCATGATGTGATTGTTCATGGCTTTAATTTTGCTAGAAATCAAAAAAGTAAAGTGATTGCTTATCTGCTTGGTGAAAATGTCAAAGTTTTAGAACAGGAAAAAATCGTTATTATTAAAATGGATACAACAAGTGAAGGAAACTTAGCGAGAGGAAAAGTAGGAAAAAGACAACTTGATGAAATAGATGATGAATTGTCAGCTATTGATCATTTAGAAGAATATACATTATTAGTGATGTTGCATCACCATGTTTATCCCATTAATAAAGCAGAGTTTATTAAAACCAAATGGCATGAAAAAACATTTATCAATCGTATTATAGAAACTTCAAAAGTTCTGGTTGATGCACCATTATTAATTGATTGGCTACAAAAACGACATATTCATTATGTGTTTCATGGCCATAAGCATTTACCTTTTTTTAAAAAAGAAGATGATTGTTATTATATTGGGGCAGGAAGTGCTACGGGTGGCTTAAAAGAAAGTCGTAGCCGTTATATTTCCTATAATGTGATGAAATATAATATTCATGAACAGAAAATGAAAATCTGTATGATTTTTTATGATGATAAAGCTAAGGCTGAAAGACAAAGAGTAGAAGTTTATTTATTTGAGGGAGGAAATAATCATGAAATTAGTAGATCGCATGAAAGATGAAGAATTAGGAACAGCTATACTGTATAATTTTACAAAAGGGTTTGGAAAACCTGTACCATTAGAATTGTATGATGTTGTTTTACCACTTCTTTATCATGATTTTATAAGAGAACATGTTTTAACATATACGTCATTACAGGAGTGTATCTATCAATGTATACAAAATGAAAAACATTTTAAACAACATCTTTTAGAAAAAATTGAAGATGATAAAACAATGACATCTAAAGCTTTAGGTGTTGCAATGATTCAGCATATTTTAAAATTTGAAATTGTAGATACTGTGATGTGTGGGGTGGCTTTACCAACTGATATTTTAGATTTAAATGAAGCTATCTGGCTTGGAAAACTTTTCCAGGATGTTTCCCCAGAAGATTTTATGACATTATTAAAACAGGAAGATACGCATATTGTTGTTTTACAAAGTGCTTCTGTTGGAAAAGATGTTGATTTGTCAAAAATTGCTTCTTTAGGACAAGTGACCATGTATGAAGATACAAAACCTTCAGAAATTAAAGGTCGTATTTTAGGTGCTGATATTGTGATTACAAATAAAAATGAAATGACAAAGGAAGTGCTGGAAGGTTTAAAACATTTGAAATTAATCTGTTTATTTGCGACAGGAACGAATAATGTTGATTTAGAATATTGTCGTGATCATGGCATTAAGGTCGCTAATGTAAAAGATTATTCGACTAAGACAGTTGCTCAACATACGTTAGCTTTATTGATGCATTTGGTAGAGAAAAATGTGACATATGATCATTTTGTTAAATCAAAAGCATATTGTCAAAGTCAGTGTTTTAGTTATTTTGATGATGTTTTCCATGATGTTGCTTCTATGACTTGGGGGATTGTCGGATTAGGTCATATAGGTCGCCAAGTCGCAGGTATCGCAAAGGCTATGGGTGCTAAAGTTCAATATTATTCGACAAGTGGTCAAAATGCAACCAGCGATTATCAGCAGGTTGACTTTGATACTTTGTTAAAGACATCAGATATTATTAGTATTCATGCACCATTAAATGAAAAGACACATTATTTATTTAATGAAGAAGCTTTAAGAAAAATGAAACCAATGGCATATCTCATCAATGTTGGACGTGGTGGTATTATAGAAGAAAAAGCTTTAGTGAAAGTCTTGAATGAAGGACATTTAGCAGGAGTTGGCTTAGATGTCTTTGAACATGAACCATTATTAGAAGATGATGTGCTTTATTCTATTCAAGATATGAATAAGGTTATCTTCACACCACATATTGCCTGGGGTTCTATTGAAGCAAGACAAAGATGCGTAGATGAAGTTTATGAAAATATACTTGCCTTCTTAAAAGGAGAAGAAAGAAATATTGTCAATAATGAATAAATCGTGTATGATAGAAAAAAATAAAAAAAGAAGGAGGAGTCTACGTCAGTAGCAAAGCATGTACGGTCTTATGATCGGAATTAACGCCTGTGGACTAGAAATGAGGATGAAGCAGGAAAATTTTGTTATATGTAGCATGATGTTATGGAACAAATTATTATTGCAATCATTATTATTGCACTCGGTTTTTATGTATTTAAGTTTTATCCTTTTGAAAAAGGAAATGTCATGAAATTAGTGATAGCAGCTATTTTTATTATCTTAACAGCTATCTGTAAAAGATTGGCTATTATGATTCCGTTGTTTGGAGCTGAAAGTCTTAAAATTGGATTTGAATATATTCCCTTGATGTTAGCGGGATATTTCTTATCACCAAGTTATGCCTTTATTGTTGGTTTGTGTAGCGATGTGATTGGTTTGATTTTAGTGCCTACAGGATTTCCATTCTTTGGATTTACCTTAGGAACAATTCTTGTCAGTGTCATTCCGTCATTGATTCATGAACATTCAAAAAATATCAGCCCACAAAATGTTTTACGCATTGTGATTGGACTGATTTTGGTATTAGGTATTGGTGCTTCCATTTATATTGGACAGCTTGATTCAGTGAGTATTTCTGAAACAGTGTATCATCTTCAATCACAAGATAAAATCACACTGATAAGTATTTGTCTGTTGTTATCATTGATATTTATGATAGTGATTGCATTTTTAAAACGTAAAATTAATGCACAGGAAGCCAAAACCTTTTCAACATGGGTTTTATGTGTTGTCCTTACGGAATTGGTTGCCACTTTATGTTTAACACCATTATGGTTAGATATGATGTATCAGATTCCTTGGACAATCTCACTATGTATAAGAGTTGTTAAGGAATGTGCAGTTTTACCAATTGAAATTTTTATCGGTTATATTCTGATTCCTATTTTAAATAGAATATGGGTACGTTTAGAAAAATGACAACAAGAATTAAGATTCTTGTTGTTTTTTGATTTCATGTCCATCTTCATCAACTTCAATCACTTCAAAAAAGTATTCAAAGATACGCGTTAAAAATTTTTTCATGATTCATCATTTCCTTTCAAGAAGAGTATATGTACAACAAAAAAAATCATGTTTGAAAAGTCAAAAAATGTAAACACTATGTAAGAGGTGATGAAAAATGGATCGTAAAGAATATGATCAGTTGGCTGAATCTTTGAAACCAACTGGACATAAGATGAAAAATGCGTTTTATGCATTTTTGTATGGAGGTGTCATTGGTGCTATTGCACAAGGTGTTTTAGAGTTTTTTATGAATGTTTATCATGTTAAACAAGAAGATGCAACACCTATGATGATTATTACATTAGTTTTTATAAGCTGTTTGTTAACGGGATTAGGTATTTATGATAAATTGGCTCAAAAAGCAGGAGCAGGGACATTTATTCCCATTACTGGTTTTGCTAATAGTATGACATCATGTGCTTTAGATAGTCAAAGTGAAGGATTGATTATGGGGATTGGCAGCAATATGTTTAAGCTAGGAGGAACTGTCATTACATATGGCATTGTCAGTTCAGCACTGCTGGGAGTGATTCGTTATGTCATTACACTTTTTGGGTAATTCGGTGACTTTAGAAAATGTCTATATTGCTTCTTCGGGAACAGTCTGTGGACCATTGGAATATTTAGGACCATTAGGAAGTTGTTTTGATAAAAGTTTACAGGATTATCATTATGGTGAAAAATCATTTGAAAAAGCCGAACGTAAAATGTTAAGAGATGCCTTGGATATTTGTTTGAAAAGAGAAAAACTGAAATATAAAGATATTGATTTATATTTAGGAAGTGATTTGTTAAATCAGATTACATCTGTCAACTATCTGGCAAGAGAACTGCCTCAACCCTTTGTTGGATTATATGGCGCATGTTCAGGTTTTGCCTTGTCCATGGCGATGGCTGGCTTGTTGATAGATGCTGGCTATGTAGACAAAATTGTGACAATGGTATCAAGTCATAATGCAACCGCTGAAAGACAATACCGTTATCCTGTTGAATATGGTGTCCAAAAAAAAGACACAACAACCTTTACAGCGACCGGAGCTGTGTCCACTTTATTAACCAATCAGCCACAGTCTGTAAGAGTTGAAGCTATCACATTAGGACGTGTCATAGATTACTCGCAGAATGATGCTAATGATATGGGACGTGCCATGGCACCAGCGGCCTTTGATACTCTCATGAATCATTTTCAGGATTTAAAACGCACTTTTCATGATTATGATTTGGTTGTGACAGGAGATTTATCTATGTATGGTCATCAGATTTTAAAAGAAATGCTGCAACGTCATAAAATGGATGTTGTGCGATATAACGATTGTGGATGCATGTTATATGATTTATCTTCACAGCCTGTTTTTCAAGGTGGCAGTGGCTGTGCCTGTAGTGCTTTGGTGACAATGGGTTCATTATATCCACAACTTAAAGACAAAAAATTAAAACGTGTGCTAGTTGTTTCAACAGGAGCCTTATTATCACCAATGATGAGTGCACAAAAAGAAAGTATTCCATGCATTGCTCATGCCATCAGTTTGGAGGCGATAGAATGAATTATATCATGGCTTTTTTGTTTAGTGGTTTTGTTTGTCTGATAGCTCAACTTATTTATGATCATAGTCGTTTGACACCTGGTCATATTACCAGTTTATTTGTTGTTTTAGGGTCATTTTTAGATCTTTTCCATATTTATGATCGTCTGGTTGATATTTTTCATGCAGGAGCATTAATACCTATTACCAGTTTTGGACATTCTTTAATGCATGGAGCCATGGCAGCTACCAAAGAGTATGGTGTTTTTGGTATTGCAATGGGAATGTTTGATTTAACAGCGGCTGGAATTAGTGCAGCTATTCTCTTTGGATTCCTTGTGGCTATTCTTTTTAAACCGAAATCATGAATAATTCTTATGATTTGAAACATCGTATTTTAAATTTTAAAGGAAGACTGGTTCATCTTTATTTTTTAGCCAGTTTATCTAACGATGTTTTGATTTCACGACTGGTAGAAGGTATTGAAAATAGAGAAGGAAAAGATTTAGAAAACTGTATCAACATGGGAGATGTTGAAATCGTTTCTACAAATCAGATTCAAAAAATTCAAAAAGCTGTTCTTGGTGGTAATAGTGCTTTATTTGATGGTGAAATCACCTATTTAATGGATACCAAAAATTTTCCGAATCGTGCTATTCAAGAACCAGAAACAGAAAAAAGTGTCCGTGGAGCTAAGGATGGCTTTAATGAGTCTATCTTAAATAATACAGGGTTGATTCGTCGTCGTATTCGTTCACCTGAATTATGTTTTCATTTAACAACAATGGGAACGCAAAATCCCATTGATATTGCCGTGGCTTATCTGGAAGATAAAGTTGATCGACAAGTCTTACAACAACTTTTAACTCGTATTTCTCAAGTTCAAACTCAAGAATTTATCATGACTGATCGTGCTATTGAAGAAGTTTTATTGAATCAGGGATATAACCCTTTTCCTTTAGTGCGATATAGTGAAAGACCTGATATTGTTGCAACCCATATTCAACATGGTTATATTGCGATTATATGTGATACATCTTCTTCTATAGTGATGTTGCCAACAACTCTTTTTGAAATCTTAGAACATGTTGAAGAACATCGTCAGACACCATTGATTGGGACATTTATACGATTAATACGTATGATTGCAGTTTTTTTATCCATATATCTTGTTCCTATTTTTGCTTTAAGTTCATCCTTTTTACAATGGGATTATTCCTTTTTTATACAGATTCTTATTATGGAATTATCTATTGAACTCTTACGTATTGCGACTGTTCATACGCCACAATCATTGTCTAATGCGATGGGATTAATTGCAGCTATCTTACTTGGAGAATTTGCTATTCAGCTTGGCTTTTTTTCAGAAGATATTTTGATGTTTTGTGCGATTGGAACCGTAGGTGGTTTTGCAACCCCTAATTATGAATTATCACTGACCAATAAATATATCAAAATCATGATGATTATCGCCGTTATGTTATTGAATATTTATGGATTTATTATGTTTAATCTGATTTTTTGGATCAGTTTAGCACGTATCAAAACCTTTGGCGTTTCTTATTTATATCCCTTGTATCCTTTCCATGGTAAAGAATTATTACGCTTTTTTATTAGACAACCTAAAAAAGATTAATATCTTCTTAATCATTTCTTAAAGAAGATATTTTTTTATTTTGATAAACTCTTATAGGGTGATCAATATGACACATAGATTGATGAACGCTTTTTTGATTAGTATGTTGCCATTGTTTTTTATACAATATAATCCATTATATAAAATGGTTGTGATAGATTGGTTAAATCTTTTAGCGTGTATAGGTATTCTCTTTTATTTGATAGGTGTATGGTCTCATCTTTATCAAAGAAGACATGGCTGGTTTTATACATTTTTAGGTTCTTTTGTACTTGTTGTCGCAAAGATGGGCTTATTGATTGTTTTTTCACAGGAAAAATATTTGATGAATGCTATGCTTTTTTATAATGTTTATGTTATATTTTCAATAGGATTGATGTTTTATGTGATTTGGTGCTATGTTGATGAGCAATCACAATGTTGAGATTTGTCAGATAATGGTATTTCATATCTTCTTAAATAATGTTAGAATAAGAAAGTAACGGGGAGAAGAGAATATGGAAGAAAAAAATTATCGTCATTATATACAGATTTTAAAAGAAGAACTGGTTCCTGCTATGGGATGTACAGAACCTATTGCTTTGGCTTATTGTGCAAGTAAATGTCGTGATGTTTTGGATGATGACATTGTAAAAGCTAAAGTCAAAGTCAGTGGGAATATTATTAAAAATGTTAAAAGTGTTGTTGTTCCTAATACTGGAGGTTTAAAAGGAATTCCTTCAAGTATTGGAGCTGGTGTAGTGGCAGGAATTACAGAAAATGTATTAGAAGTCATTGCACATGTGACTGATCAGCAAAAAAAGGAAATGCAACAATGGTTGAGTCGAACACCTATTGAAATTATACCTATAGAAAGTGAATATGCATTAGACATCTGTGTTGAATTAATTGGTCAAAATCATCGTGCAAAAGTACGTATTGCTGGTTTTCATACCAATATTGTGTATATTGAAAAAGATCAGGAAGTCCTTTTCCAGATGGGAGTCGTTGCTTCTACGGATCAGACTTTAACAGATCGTAGTTTATTGAATATTCGTGATATTTATGAGTTTGCAAAAAATGTAAAGATTGAAGAAGTGCAAGATATTTTACAGCGACAAATTGATTATAATTATGCTATTGCATGTGAAGGACTAAAAAATGACTGGGGTGCACATATTGGCCAGATTTTATTAAAGACATATGGTGATGATGTCAAAGTCAAAGCCAAGGCCTATGCAGCAGCTGGAAGTGATGCCAGAATGAGTGGCTGTGAAATGCCAGTCATTATTAATTCGGGAAGTGGTAATCAGGGAATGACAGCATCTTTACCAGTCATTGTATATGCCAAAGAATATCATAAAAGCCAAGAAGAACTTTATCGTGCATTGATTGTATCTAATTTATGTACAATTCATCAAAAAACAGGGATTGGAAGACTATCTGCCTATTGTGGGGCTGTCAGCGCTGGAATTGGAGCAGGATGTGGAATTGCCTATTTGCTTGGTGGTGACTATGAAGCTCTTTGTCATACAATGGTTAATGGATTGGCTATTGTATCTGGTATTATCTGTGATGGGGCGAAACCATCATGTGCTGGAAAGATTGCTGCCAGTGTGGATGCAGGAATATTAGGATACTATATGTATAAAAATGGCTGTGAATTTAAAGACGGTGAAGGTCTTGTTTTAAAAGGTGTAGAAAATACGATTCGTAATATTGGTCAACTATCAAGAGAAGGTATGAAAGAAACAGACAAAGAAATTATTAAATTGATGTGTCGATAAGAAAAAGTCCTTTGTAAAAAGGATTTTTAATTTATCAAAAAGTATGCTATAAGCAAATATTATGTTATAATATCTATAAAGATAAAAAAGTATGTCATATAAAATGCGTATATAAATAATAGGAGGAGCTATCATTATGATAAATTTTAGAAATTGATTTGATACGCATATTAAGAATTATTTTTGTCATTCTGACTGTTTTGCTGATCTTTTGAATGGTCTTACGTTTCAAGAAAGGTGTGTCATTGATGAGAGTCATGTGCAGATAGTTGATGCCAATGTCAGTACAACATTTCTCCGTCAGCATGAAGTCATGTCTATAATGAAAGAATATTTGATGTTTATTGGTCTTGATGAAAAGTAGTTTTAAAACAAGAATAAAAGAGATTTGATCTATGGATTAAAGATATTCAATAGAAGAATACCGATAGAAAAGGAATTGACTGTTAGTCATCAAGACATGAAAATTATGTAAAAGATGTTTTCTTTAAAAAACAACAATCTCATAGAAAAATATTTAGGTATTCTATATAGTCATGGCATTGGACTTTATGTTATAATACATAAGTTAGTGGAGGTGGAAGCATGGCATATGAAGTTGTTCTTGAAGATTTTCAGGGTCCATTAGATTTATTGTTGCATTTAATTAAAGAAAAGGAAATGGATTTGGAAACTTTGGAAGTCTCAGTTATTACTGATCAATATCTTGCTTATATTGATCAAATGGATGCTCAGCAATTGGAAACAATGTCAGAATATTTAGTCATGGCAGCACAGTTAATTGAGATGAAAAGTAAAATGCTTTTACCAGCCCAAAAGGTTGAATTGGAAGATGATTATCAGGAAGATCCAAGAGAACAGTTAATCAAACGATTAATTGAATATAAAAAATATAAAGATGTCTTAGATGAATTTAAAGAAAAATATGAACAAAGACAATATATTCATACAAAAGCTCCTGCTTTTATGGATGAATATGTTATTGATACAACAGAAATGATTCCAGATAATTTGGAAGTCTATGATTTAATTAGAGCTATGCAAAAGATGTTTCAAAGAAAAGCATTATTAGCACCATTAGAATCTAAAATAGCACGTGTTGAGATTTCTATTGATGAACGTAGTGATCAGATTAGACAGTATTTTCGTATACATAAAAATCAAAGAGTCAAGTTAGAAGATTTGTTTGAGGAACCAACAAAAATCTTCTTTGTGATTACTTTTTTATCTGTTCTTGTTTTAGTCAATAAAAATGAACTGGTTATTGAACAGGATGGAAACTTTGAAGATATCTATTTAAAGGAGAGAGTTTGATGGACAAAAATGAAATATTAAGTGTGATAGAAGGTATGTTGTTTTTATCAGGAGATGAAGGTTTAACAATCAAACAAATCTCTTCTGTTTTAAAATTAAGTAAAAAAGAAGCGACACAATATGTTGATGAACTGATTCAAATTGAAAATGATAAGACAATCAAAGGGTTTGAACTGGTTAATTTTGGTGGTGTCTATAAATTTGCCACACTTGCCAAACATCATGAATATTATCAAAGAATGATTGAACAAAGTGAAAATACATTGTCTAATGCAGCATTAGAAACTTTAGCAATCATTGCTTATAATCAACCTGTTACACGTGTACGTATTGAAGAAATACGTGGTGTTGGATGTGATGCGATGATTAGAAAACTAGCTGCGAAAGCTTTAATTAAAGAAGTTGGACGAGAAGATACACCTGGTAAACCCATCTTATATGGAGTGACAGATGAATTTATGGATGCATTTTCATTGACTTCCTTAGATGAATTACCTGAATTAAAAGAAATGAAGGAAGATTTTGATCAGGAAGATATTTTTAATACGAAATATACAGAAGAATAATATTGTAGGGTAGGAAGATATCATGGCATATATTTATGCAATTTCAGATATTCATGGAAGATATGATTTATTAAAGAATGTTGTTGATGAATGGGTCCGTTTTGAAGCTGGTGATCAATTGATTTTAGTTGGTGATTATATTGATGGTGATCGTCATGGAAATTCATGTCTGACACTGCAATATATTTATCAGCTACAAATTGCATATCCTCAACAGGTGATTGTTTTACAAGGAAACCATGAAGAATGGTTACTATCTTTTTTAGAAGATCGTGAAACTTATTTGGATACGCAAATAGATATGTCTTTTTCAACGTTAGAAAGTTTTACAGGTGAAGAAGAAATGACATCCATCTATCAACGAGCATCTGCTTATCATCAAGATCGTTTCTCTATAATAGAAGATATGTATCATCAATGCCGTGAACTGATATGTCAAAAACATGCTTCTGTTATGAACTGGTTAAAACATTTACCTTATTATTACGAAAATGATCATCAGATCTTTGTGCATGCTGGTATTGAAGTCATTGATTATCAACCAGAACTATGGAAACAGGTATCATCAGTCAATACCTATTTGATGAAATATCCTGCCTCGCAAGGACAATTTTATAAAAAAGTCATTGCTGGACATATTGGTACACATCAAGTATCGGGTCAATCTGATTTTCATCAGATCTGTTGTTTAGGTGATTTTATATATTTAGATTCTTCTGTGATCACAACACAATTTTTAAATGTTTTACAATATGATTGTCAAACATGTCGTTATCAGGGATTGATCAAAAAGAATCAACAATGGCAAACATATGATATAGCTCATTTTAACAAGTGATAGGATATTCTATCACTTTTTTATTGACTTACGAGTTACTCCATGCTAACATTTGGATGCTTCGGTTAGATAAGACTAACAGAAAAGGAGAGTATTCATGTTTGACAAGAGATTATTAAAAGAAATGCCAGATGCAAAATCATATATATGGAAACAGGTATTTTGTCAATGGATAGCTTTATTGATGAATATTATGTTGACGTTATTGATATGTGTTTTGTTTATACAGTTGTTTGATCAACAACTTTCTATAGAAAAAGTTGTTTTGATTTTACTTGTGATGATGATATCTTTGATAATACGTGCTTATGTTTTAAAAAAGGCAACTTATTATTCTTTTAAAGGAGCAAGTCTTGTGAAAAAGACTTTAAGACAGCGTCTTTTTGAAAAAGTTTTAAGTTTAGGAAGTCATTATCAAGATCATGTTAGAACAAGTGAATTGGTTCAATTATCAGTGGAAGGTATTAATCAGTTAGAAACTTATTTTTCATTATATTTACCACAATTATTTTATAGTGTTTTAGCACCAGTCACATTATTTGTTTTGACAGCTTTCTTAGACTGGAAAAGTGCTTTAGTTTTATTTGTCTGTGTTCCATTGATTCCTGTTTCGATTATTTTCTTACAGAAGTTTGTCAAAAAACTGCTTTCTAAATATTGGAACAGCTATACAACACTAGGAGATAGTTTTTTAGAAAATCTTCAAGCACTCACAACATTAAAAATTTATCAAAGTGATGCTTATAAACAACAACAGATGAATCAGGAAGCAGAGAATTTTAGACGTATTACAATGCGTGTCTTGATTATGCAATTAAATAGTATCAGTATTATGGATATTGTTGCCTATGGTGGGGCAGGATTAGGATGCTTTTTTGCGATTACACATTTTCAAAATCAGACTTTATCATTGTTTGGCGCATTGTTTATTGTTTTGATGTCTTTTGAGTTCTTTATTCCATTAAGACAGTTAGGCTCTTTCTTTCATATTGCGATGAATGGTATTGCTGCGAGTGATAAAATCTTTAAAATCTTAGATTTGCCTGTATCATCGGATGGTCAATATGATTTAGATACTTCCTTTGATATCAGACTTGAACATGTTTCTTTTCAATATGATGACAAAAGACCTATTTTAAAGGATGTATCTTTACATATTCAGCCACATCAATTTATTGGTATTGTTGGAGAAAGTGGTTCAGGAAAAAGTACAATAGCCAAGTTAATGATGGGCTATCACCGTTGTTTAGAAGGACATCTTTATATGGGTGAGCATCAACGTAGTGATATTCGTGATGAGAGTTTTATGGAACATGTGATGTATGTGACACATGATCCTATGATATTGAAAGGAACGGTTAGAGAAAATCTCAATATGTTTTCACAATATCGTGATGAACAGTTATGGGATGTATTAAAGCAAGTGCGTTTAGATGGCTTTTTCCATGAACAAATGGGATTGGATACGCCTTTATTAGAAAATGGAAGTAATTTATCTGGTGGACAAAAACAACGATTGAATCTTGCCAGAGCATTACTTAAAAACGTAGATGTCTATATTTTTGATGAAGCCACAAGTAATATTGATGTAGAGAGTGAAAACCATATTTTAAATGTCATTGAGACATTAATACAAACAAAAACGGTTATTTTCATTACCCATCGTTTACAAAGTGTGATTCATTGTGATGAGATTTATGTGATGCAACAAGGGGCTTTGGTAGAACAGGGAACACATCAAAAGCTTATGCATCAAGAAGGCATTTATCATCATATGTATCAAAGTCAACAGGAATTGGAGGTGTATAGCCATGAATAATGTACAATTGATATGGAAAATGTTAAAACTTGTCAAACCATTAACACTTCCAATGTTAGGAGCTGTTTTGTTAGGTGTTTTAGGTTTTCTTTGTGCGATTGGCATTCCCGTTATAGCGGTGATGGCTATTTTACAGACAACGGGGATGTATGCACACTTTCCTCTTTCATGGGTTTTAGGTATTTTGCTATGTTTGGCAATACTAAGAGGTGTCCTTCATTATGGTGAACAGGCATTGAATCACTATATTGCGTTTAAACTTCTAGCGATTATACGTGATCATGTATACACGGCATTAAGACGTCTGGCACCAGCCAAATTGGATGGTAAAGACAAAGGCAACTTAATTTCTATTATTACCAATGATATTGAGTTACTTGAAGTTTTCTATGCTCATACGATTTCACCAGTTTTGATTGCTTTTTTCACATCCTTGATTTTATTGAAATTTTTTGCTCATATACATATATTCGCTATGATGATTGCCTTGATTGCTTATTTGATGATGGCCATTGTGATTCCCTTTTATGTCAATCACAAAGGGCAGGAGATAGGGCAAAAGAATCGTGATGAAATTGGCAATATGAGCAGTTTCCTATTAGAAAGCTATCGTGGTTTATCAACACTTTTACAATATCATGCTGGAAACAAACGTCTTGAACAGATGAATGAGCGTAGTGATTGTATTGAGGATATGCAAGGACAGATGAAAAATATTGAAGCTACACAAATTGTATGTTCACAATTGCTGATATCTATCTTTGCTTTTGTTATGTTTATCGTGATGTATATTTTATATTTACAAAATCAAATCAATGTTTATCATGTCATAACGGCAGTAGTACTGATGCTTTCAAGCTTTGGACCAGTGATGGCTTTGTCTAATCTGGCAAATAATTTACTTTCTACATTAAGTAGTGGCCGTCGTGTCATGGCCATTTTAGAAGAAAAGGAAGCTATCTGTGAAGTGACGGGACAACCTCATATATCATTTGATGATATTCATGTGGATGATGTGACGTTTGCTTATCAAGAAGATGATCCTATTTTACAGAATCTTCATCTTCATTTTGATAAAGGGAAAGTGACAGGTATTATTGGAAAGAGTGGTAGTGGAAAATCGACTTTATTAAAGTTGCTTATGCGTTTCTATGATCCTCTTCGTGGTGTGATCCAAATAGGTCAAACACCTTTAACAGATATCAATACATCCAATATGCGTCATATGTTTGCTTATGTGACACAGGAAACTGTGTTATTCCATGATTCGATTGAAAATAATATTAAGATTGCAAAACTGGATGCCACAAGTGATGAGATTCAAGCCGCCTGTCAAAAAGCCAGTCTGCATGATTGGATTATGTCCTTACCTGAGGGTTATCAGACACCTGTTAGTGAACTGGGGTCATCATTATCAGGCGGAGAAAGACAAAGAATTTCACTTGCAAGAGCATTTCTTAGCCAGGCAGAATGTATTTTATTGGATGAACCAACAAGTAATTTAGATGTTTTAAATGAAGGGATTATTTTAAAAGCATTACAAAATGAAAAAGAGAGAACCATTATTCTTGTTTCTCATCGTGAATCGACAATGAAGATTGTCAATCAAACAATCAAAATGGATCAAGGTAGGGTCAGCTAATGAATATTGAAAAGAAACGACAAAGAGAAATGAAAGTTGTGGCTTTGATGATTCATTTATATTGTTTGCATCATGATGATATAGATGAAAAGACTTTAGTCAATTATGCTTTGAAGCGTATTGAAAAATGTCCCATGATGAAAGATAAAACATTTTGTAGTCAATGTCATATTCATTGTTATGAAAAGAATATGCAAAAGCAAATCAAAAAAGTCATGCGTTATAGTGGACCGAGAATGATTTTTTATCATCCTCTATTGGCTTTACGTCATGCTTTGAAAATTTAGGAGGAAACGTATGCGTTATATTTATTTGATGATAGGAATGATTAGCTTTGGTCTAGGATTTATTGGGATTGTATTGCCTATATTACCAACAACACCCTTTCTTTTACTGGCTGGCTTTTGTTTTGCAAGAAGCTCTAAGCGTGTGCATAACTGGTTTGTATCTACAAAGGCTTATCAAAGACATTTAGAACCATTTGTTCAAAAAAGAGCAATGACTTTAAAAACAAAAATCTGTATTTTAAGTCTTGCCAGTTTCATGCTTGCTTTTCCATTGTTTTTGACAGACTTATGGTGGTTAAGAGTCTTTATTATTGGATTATATATTTTTAAATATTATTATTTCTTTTTTAAAATCAAAACAATCAAGTTAGAACACATATAAAAAACACATCCGAAGATGTGTTTTTTATATGGTTTAATCATCAATAACTGTTACGTTAGTAGCTTGAGGTCCTCTATCTCCTTCAACGATATCAAATTCAACAGTTTGACCTTCCTGTAAAGTTTTAAATCCTTCAGCGTTAATAGAAGAGAAATGAACAAAGATATCTTTGTCTTGACCTTCCATAGTAATAAAACCATACCCTTTGTCAGATTTAAACCATTTCACTTTACCTGTACTCATTATGAAGTACCTCCTTAAAAGATTTCGCAAAAAACCAGTACTTCATTTTTAAACGACTAATAAATCTTTGCTTTGAAGAATAACTAATACTTTTAAAAATACGTGCTATGTTCCTTTGCTTGTTTATTATAACATAGAGTTGTTTATGGCACAAGTTCTTGTTGACAATAGAACAAAATAGGGTATCATTTGATTAGATAGAAAGGTGGATAATCATGTTAGAAAAATATGCTGAACTTATTATTAAACAAGGTGTGAATTTACAAAAAGGACAGGACTTATTCATTGAAGCGTCTATTGACAGTTATCAGCTTGTCCGTTTATTAGCCAAAAAAGCTTATGAAGTGGGTGCAAAGGATGTGATTGTCAATTATCGTGATGAAGAAGTGACACGTTTAAGATATGAAAATTGTGATCAAAAACATTTTGAAACAGTTCCACTTTATATTCAGGAAATGAGAAACCAATATGCGCTTCAACATGCAGCTTTGATTTCTATTGAATCATCTGATCCTGAATCATTGAAAGATATCGATCCATTAAAAATTCAAACTTGGAGTAAAGCGGTGCGTCAGGCTTGTCAGCCATTTTATGATGCATTAGATTTAGGGATTAATCGCTGGTGTATTGTGGGCGCTCCAAGTATTGGATGGGCAAATAAAGTCTTTCCAGAAATGAGTGACAGGGAAGCGGTTGATGCTTTATGGAAAGCTATTTTCAAGGTGACACGCTGTGATCAGGAAGATCCTATTGAAGCGTGGAATGAACATCGTCGTTCATTTGAAAGACGTGTTCGTATTTTAAATGAAAAGAAAATTAAATCTTTACATTATTCTAATAGTCTTGGAACAGATTTAACAATTGGTATGAATCCTCAATATTTATTTGCTGGAGGAGGAAGTTATACCACTGATGGGATTTATTCTTTCCCTAATATACCAACTGAAGAAATCTTTACTTCACCTGATTTCCATCAGGTCAATGGCGTTGTTTATAGCTCTATGCCTTTACATTATCAGGGGCATATTGTTGATGAATTTAATATCACTTTCGAAAATGGACGTATTGTGGATTATCATGCTAAAGTGGGACAGGATGTCTTAAAAAGCATTATTGAAACGGATGAAGGCAGTCATTATTTAGGTGAAGTGGCTTTCGTTCCTTATGATTCACCTATTCGCCAGTTAAATCTGATTTTCTATAATACATTATTTGATGAAAATGCATCTTGTCATTTGGCTATTGGTAAAGGTTTTGGTGAATGTATCAAAGATGGTCTTCAAATGAGTAAAAAGGAACTTTATCAACAAGGTATTAATGATTCTTTGACACATGTTGATTTTATGATGGGGACAAAAGATTTGTCTATTGAAGCTACTTTAGAAGATGGATCAACATTTATGATTTTTAAAGATGGAAACTTTGCATTTTAAAATTGACAAATGATAAGATTTTCATTAATATGATTTCTTAGAGACGTTAAGGAGGAAAATCATGTCAGAATTCAAAGAAGAAGTGCAAAAACGTAGAACTTTTGCGATCATTTCGCATCCAGATGCTGGGAAGACAACATTAACTGAAAAGTTTCTTCTTTATGGAGGAGCTATTCAGGAAGCTGGTATGGTCAAAGGAAAAAAGCAATCTAAACATGCTGTCAGTGACTGGATGGAAATTGAAAAACAAAGAGGAATTTCAGTCACATCATCTGTATTACAATTTAATTATGATGGTTTTTGTATTAATATTTTGGATACACCAGGGCATCAGGACTTCTCAGAAGATACGTATCGTACATTGATGGCGGCAGATAGTGCTGTCATGGTTATTGATGGTTCAAAAGGGGTCGAAGATCAGACACGTAAGCTATTTAAAGTTTGTGCTATGCGTCATATTCCTATTTTTACTTTTATTAATAAAATGGATAGGGAAGCTAAAGATCCTTATGAATTAATGGAAGAAATTGAACGTGAATTGGGAGTCGAAACATGTGCTGTTAACTGGCCAATTGGTTGTGGTAAAGAATTTAAGGGCGTTTATGAACGTCAAAAAGAAGAAGTTATTCGCTTTATTCCAGTTCAGGGTGGTAAAAAAGAAGTGGATGTTGAAGTTTGTGATGCGCATGATGAACAGTTAAAACAACATCTTGGGGAAACTTTGTATCAACAATTACAAGATGATATTGAGTTATTAGATGGAGCAGGGGCACAGTTTGATATTGAACGTGTCCACAAAGGTGAACTTTCACCTGTCTGCTTTGGCTCAGCACTTACAAATTTTGGTGTTGAACCATTCTTGAAACATTTCTTGTCAATGTCAACATCACCATTGCCTCGTCAAAGCAATATAGGTGAAATAGATCCATTTTCTGAAGATTTTAGTGCTTTTGTTTTTAAGATTCAGGCCAATATGAATAAAGCACATCGTGACCGTATGGCCTTTATGCGTGTTTGTTCAGGAAAGTTTACAAAAGGTATGGAAGTCTTCCACTATCAGGGTAATAAAAAGATTAAGTTAAATCAATCTAAACAACTGATGGCTGAAAATCGTGAAGAAATCGAAGAAGCTTATTCAGGAGATATTATTGGTGTTTTTGATCCAGGTATTTTTTCGATTGGTGATACATTATGCACGGCTAAAAATAAATTTGCCTATGAAGGTATTCCGACTTTTGCGCCAGAACATTTTTCAACAATCAGAAATAAAGATACAATGAAACGTAAACAGTTTGTTAAAGGTGTAGAACAGATTGCTCAAGAGGGAGCTATTCAGATTTTTACTGAGCTTGGTGGCGGTATGGAAGAAATTATCGTTGGAGTTGTTGGAGTCTTACAGTTTGAGGTTTTAACATATCGTTTAAAAAATGAGTACAATGTTGACATTGTCAGTACCCCTCTTCCATATCAATATATTCGTTGGATTAAAAATGATCAGGTTGATTTTAAGAAATTGAATCTTTCATCAGATACAAAGAAAGTTCAAGATTTAAAAGGACAATATTTATTACTGTTCTCTAATGAATGGGGTGTTCGTTGGGCAACAGATAAAAATCCTGATCTTGTTTTAGCAGAATTTTCACAAAACTAAATGATACTCACATGGGTATCATTTTTCTTTTTTAGCCATATGAAAAATGATAGAATATCTTTAAGGAGGTGTCACCTGTGGCTAATGAAGGAAAACGCTGTTATTGTCGCTGTGTTCAGGATATGCGTATGCAAATTGGTAAAGAAGAACTGATTATTTTTAAAAAAGGTCAAGTTTATTTATGTATGATTCGTACAGGTGACATGGAAGTTTCTTTTTATAAAATTTATGGAGAAGAGTTTTCTTTAAGTTGCAGTGAAGCTGAATTTAAAGAGTATTTTCAATTAGTAAAACATGCTCAATCTTATGAGAAATCATGATGTTTCTTTGTTTTTTATAAAAAATATGTTATGATGTCGTAGAAAGGGTGATTGTATTGACAAAAAAGACTTTTGAAATCTCTCATATTCAATCGGTTGAAGAATTGAATCATTTAAGTTTGAAATTAAATGAAAAAGAACAAGTTTCGCATATTAAGGTTAATAAAGATAGTATTGTTTTTCATTGTCTTGATATTGATGCTTTATTAAGTCTTATTCAAAGTATAAATAAAGATTTGGTTGTCAAAGAGGTCATTGATGGTAAAAAACGTGAATATGATTTTGCGAAAAAGAAAGATCGTCAATATTATTTCATGTTTAAAAATATGATTACAGAAGATGATATTTATGTTCTTGTTGAAAGAATAGAAAAAGATCATAGATATCAAAATGTACGTTATGATGCACAAAACAAGCTGTTATTACTGACATCTAATCAACGTGATGTTTTAAGTTTATTAAGAAAAGAATTGTTTAAGATCAATCCTTCTGTGGAAATCATTGAACATCATCGTCCTATTCGTTCACAGGATGTCTTTAATGAAAAATATTTGCATACATATATTCGTGTGGGAATATTATTGGTTGTAATTGCTTTGGCTTTGGTAACATCTAAAGATCATACATGGATGACACCTGTTTTATGGTTGGTGACAGTCATTTTATTAGGGACACCTTTATTAAAAAAAGCTTGGGGAGATATTTTATCTAAGAAGTTTTTGAGTGAATCTCTTATCATATTTATAGCGATGGTTTTTGGAATTGTTTCAGGAGCTTACATTGAAACATGTTTTGCTTTGATTCTTTATGAACTGTCGACACCATTTTTAAATAAAGTTCTAGAACGTTCTTTACTTAAAATTGATAACGCTGTGGAAATGCCTGAAACAGGAATCAAATGGAAAGATGATACAGAAGAAAAAGTTTCTTTATACGATGTAGAAATTGGTGATATTCTGGTGGTTAAACCAGGAGAAACTGTTTCTATTCCAGGGACTATTCATAAAGGTGTTTCAGCAATGAGCACTTATTCTAATACCAGTACATATGAACCTGTTGTTGTGAAAGAAGGAAGTCATGTGCGTAGTGGTGATGTCAATGTTGGTGATATGCCTATTTATGTGCAGGTTGATGAAACTTACGAAAGTTCTAACTACATGAATTTAATGAATATTGCCAGTGTAGCACCAGTCTATGAATCAAAAGTAGAAAAATATACAAAACGTTTAGCGCAATTTTATACACCTGTTATGACTATTCTAGGACTTCTTTTAGGTATTGTTTTACCACTTGTTAATTTTGAAGATTATGGAGCATATATTCATGTTGGAGCCATCTTCCTTGTTATATCTGGTGCTTTATCAAGTGATCAGGCAACATCTTTAGGGATGTTGGCAGGATTTGCGAAAGCATTTCAAAATGGAATTATTGTTGAATCATCAATGGGGCTAGATTCAGTGAATGCAGCTCAGACTATTGTTTATGACCGTTTTGATGGGGTAGAGGTCACAAATGAGGAATTAAATCTGTTTAAAAAGCTATCTCATATGGGAAGAACATTAGTTATTTATAATGATGGTCCAGTGGCATTAGAAGATGATCAATATATGATTTATAACAATCTGACAAATGAAGAAAAAATGGAAAAAATGGATTCTTTAACAGGACCAGTTGTATATATTGGTGATACTTTTAAGGATATTGAACTTTTACAGAAAAGTTATGTCGGTATTTCTCGTGGTGGACTTGCTGATCCAAAAGTTGTAGAAAATAGTGATATTGTATTGATTGATGCCAATTTAAATAGAGTTTATGAAACTTTTGTTATTGCACGTCATATGCGTACAATTGCAGTTATGAATAATATTTTAACTGTTGTTGTTAAGATAGCAATGTTAATTGTCGCATTAAGCTGGACAGCTATTCCTTTATGGATTATTGTCTTGATTGAGATTTTATTAAAAGCTTTTGTAATGAGAAATTCAACATGTATTTTATAGAGTAGAATAATCTACTCTTTTTTTGGAGGTGGAGAAATGAAGATTGTGATTGCGCCTGATTCTTTTAAGGAAAGTATGAGTGCTTTAGAAGCTAGTATGCAAATCAAACAGGCTATTCAAGATTATGATGATGCGATTGTCACACAATGTCTACCACTGGCAGATGGTGGAGAAGGAACGCTAGAAACATTGATTCATTCTATGAATGGACGTATTTACGAATATGAAGTGACAGGTGTTTGTTTTAAAAAGCGAAAAGCGCCATTAGGAATTGTTGGAGATTTGGCTATTATAGAATGTGCTCAGGTTTGCGGATTAGAACTTTTAGATGAAAAAGATAAAAACCCATATTTGACCACAACATATGGATTAGGAGAATTGATTTTAAAGGCTCTAGAGTTTCCTATATCACGTATCATGATTTGTTTAGGAGGCAGTGCAACAAATGATGGAGGCATTGGTATGTTAGCGGCTTTAGGTGTATCTTTTTTCAATGACCAGCATCTCACGGTCCCATTGACAATGGCTGGACTTGAAGAGATTGTTTCTATGGATTGGAGTCATTTCCAAAAACGACTCAAAGATATTGAAATCATAGGTGTTTGTGATGTTTCCAATCCTTTATATGGACAACAGGGTGCAACATATGTTTATGGCCCACAAAAAGGATTAGCTACTCATGATTGTCAAAAAATTGATCAGGCCATGAAACATTATAGTGATCTTATTGAAAAGCAGCTAGGTGTGTCATTTCATAACGAACCAGGAGCAGGAGCAGCAGGAGGACTCGGTTATGCATTGTTGTTGTGTCAGGGACATTTAAAACGTGGTTTTGATATTGTTAGTGAAATGGTCGGTTTAGAATTGGCTATTGCCTCATGTGATTGTGTGATTGTAGGTGAAGGCAAGATGGATTATCAGACACAATATGGAAAAACACCTTATGGTGTTTTACAGCTGGCTCAAAAATATCATAAAAATGTTTATGCTTTTTGTGGTCGTGTGGAAGACTTGGATGTATTAAAGACGTTAGGTTTTCAAAATGTCTGGAGCATAACACCATCATCTATGCCATTATCACAAGCTCTTCAAAAAGGCAAAGAGAATTTAAAGAATTGTGTTTATGATCATATGGAGGAAATGATTCATGGAATATAAAGTCGAAACGTCAACGACATTACTACCGTTTTTATTAGAACAAACATCTAAGAAACGTTCTGAACTAAAAAATCTTCTCAAATTTCAATGTATTTATGTAGATGGACATATTCAGACGCATTATGCATATCCTTTAAAGAAGGGGCAAATTGTTTCTATTGAAAAAAAGAAAGATGCTTTGCCTTTTCCAATTCTTTATGAAGATAAAGAATTGATAGTTATTGATAAACCATGTGGTTTATTAAGTGAAGCGACAGCCAAAGAAAGTCAAAAGACGGCCTATGCTATTGTGAAAAAGTATTTAACATCAAAAAATGAAAATATCTTTTTGGTTCATCGCTTAGATCAATATACTTCTGGGATTTTGATGTTTGTCAAATCAAAAAAGTTATATGATATTTTAACTCATCATTGGAATCAATATGTCAAAACAAGAGGTTATATTGCGATTGTGGAAGGAAAAATGTCAAAACCATCAGGAACTATAGATAATTATCTGGCAGAATCGAAAACTCAAAATGTTTATATAACAAGCAAACAAAATGGAAAAAGAGCCATTACACATTATCGCGTGATTCGCTCTTGTCCAAAATGGAGTATGCTGGAAGTTTATTTGGATACAGGACGTAAAAATCAGATACGTGTCCATCTTTCTTCATTACATCATCCTATTGTGGGTGATGACAAATATCATTCTACTTCAAATCCTTTAAAAAGACTGGGATTGCATGCGCATGAATTTATGTTTATTCATCCTTTGACTAAAAAGGAGATGCGTTTTGTATCACCAACACCACAAAGTTTTGAAAAACTATTCAAAAAATGATAAACTCAACAATATTATTAAGAAAAAGATTGACATATCATCAAAAATCTATTATGATATGACAGTAAATGAAAAGTAGTGGAAAGAAGAAGTGCCTACTTCTCGCCTGAGTGTTTATGATGCTAGGCTTATGTCACTAAGATGAATATCTTAATGTCAATATGTGGGTGCTTTATGTGCTCACTTTTTGTTTAAACTACACAATTTATAGGAGGTGGCTATTATTAGCAAGTATAACAATCAATCAAATGACGATTTAGTGAATGAAAAGATTCGTTTCAAAGAAGTTCTAGTGATTGATCAAAATGGGGACCAGTTAGGTGTCATGTCACGTAATCAGGCTATTAACACAGCATATGATGAAGATTTAGACTTAGTGTGTGTTGCACCAAAAGCCAAAACACCAGTATGTCGTATTATGGATTATGGAAAATATCGTTTTGAACAACAAAAGAAACAAAAAGAAATGAAGAAAAATTCTAAAACTGTTTCTTTAAAAGAAACGCAATTATCACCAACGATTGATGTTCATGACAAAAATGTCAAATTAAAAAGAACATTGAAATGGCTAGAAGCTGGTGATAAAGTCAAAATTGCGGTTCGCTTTAGAGGTAGACAGCTCGCTCATATTGATATTGGTCAAAAAATACTAGATGATTTCGTCGCTGAATGTGCAGATTATTGTGTGATTGAAAAACCTGCCAAATTAGAGGGACGAACATTAACTGCTATATTAGCACCAAAGAAAAAATAACAGGAGGATATTATTATGCCAAAAATGAAATCTCATAGTGGACTTAAAAAACGTTTAAAAAGAACTGGTTCAGGAAAATATAAACGTGGACATGCGTATGTTTCACATTTATCTCATAACAAGACTCATAAACAAAAGAAACATTTAGCAAAAGCAACTTTAGTACACCCTTCAGATATGAAACGTATTAAATCTAGATTACAAGGGTAATGAATAGGAGGATAAAAAATGGCAAGAGTTAAAGGTGGATATACAACTAGACGTAGAAGAAAGAAAGTCTTAAAATTAGCCAAAGGATATTTTGGTTCTAAACATGCGTTATATAAAACAGCTCATGAACAAGTCATGAACTCTTTAGAATATGCATATAGAGATAGAAGAAATTTAAAACGTGAAATGAGAAAATTATGGATTGCACGTATTAATGCAGCTGCAAGAATGAATGATATTTCTTATTCAAAATTAATGCATGGTTTAAAATTAGCTAATGTAGAAATTAACAGAAAAATGTTATCTGAAATCGCAATTGCAGATCCTCAAGGATTTACTGCTATTGTAGATACAGCAAAAAAAGCTTTAGCAAAATAAAGAGGGATTT
>NZ_SJOR01000015.1:0-50452 GCF_012027715.1 Massilimicrobiota sp. SW1139
TATGAAGATGACTTGTTTGATTAGAAAATGGAAAAGAGAAGATGCTCAAGATTTACAACAATCTATTAATGATTTAAGAGTTTTAAATAATTTAACAGATCGTATACCTTATCCATATCATTTACAGGATGCTTATGATTATATAGATGCTATGTTATCTGCTGATGAAAATGAAATCTTTGCTTTTGCGATTGAATATGAAGGACATGTTGTTGGCAGTATTTCTGTTTTAAGACAAGATGATATTTATCGTAGAAGTGCAGAATTAGGATATTATTTAGGATATTCTTATTGGGGAAAAGGTATTATGAGTGAAGCTGTGAAACAGACATGTCAATATGTTTTTGAACATAGTGATATAGAGAGAATTTTTGCGGCTCCTTTTGATTATAACCCAGCCTCACAAAGAGTCTTAGAAAAATGTGGTTTTGAACGTGAAGGTCTTTTACGTAAGAACGGCTTTAAAAATGGTGAGTTTCATGACATGATAATGTATTCTTTGATTAAATAATTATTGAAATTATCAGGTCTTATGCTATAATCAGTATATCAAATCGTTGCATTGGATAAGTAAATGTGAAATCATGATAGAGAGCTGATGGTTGGTGTAAATCAGTATGAGGAAACATTGAAATCTACCAATAAGAGAAGCTAATCACTTCCGGTTGAACCGTTATCTCATAAAAGTTATCAGTTTGATAAGAAATAGGGTGGCACCACGATATATTCGTCCCTTGTAAAAGGTGCTTTTTATTTTATTGAAAAAGGAGAAATGAAAAATGATTGATATTGCTGTACTAAGAGAAAATCCAGAAGCTGTAAAAGAAAATATGCGAAAGAAATTTCAGCATGATCGTTTACATTTAGTTGATGAAGCTTTTGAATTAGATAAAGAATATCGTGAAGCTTTGACAAAAGCGAGTGAGCTTCGTGCTATGCGTAATTCATTATCTAAAGAAATTGGACAATTTATGCGTGAAGGGAAAAAAGATTTAGCTGAAGAAAATAAAAGAAAAGTCAGTGAAATGGCTGATACTTTAAAAGAATTAGAAGCAAAAGAAGTTGAATTAGGTCCAAAATTAAAAGAAGTGATGATGAAAATTCCTAACTTTATTGATGATAGTGTACCTATTGGAAAAGATGACAGTGAAAACGTTGAAATTCAAAAATATGGAGATCCTGTTGTTCCTGATTATGAAATTCCATATCATGCTGATATTATTACAAAATTAAATGGTTTAGATAAAGAAGCAAGCGGAAGAACAAGTGGTAATGGTTTCTATTATTTGATGGGTGATATTGCTAGACTTTCTTCAGCTATGTTATCTTATGCCAGAGATTTCATGATTGATAAAGGATTCACTTATTGTATTCCTCCATTTATGATTAGAAGTGATGTTGTGACTGGTGTTATGTCATTTGAAGAAATGGATGCTATGATGTATAAAATTGAAGGTGAAGATTTATATTTAATTGGAACAAGTGAACATAGTATGATTGGTAAATTTAAAGATCAGATTGTTAAAGAAGAAGAATTACCAATTACATTAACTTCATATTCACCATGTTTTAGAAAAGAAGTTGGTGCTCATGGTATTGAAGAACGTGGTATTTATCGTGTACATCAATTTGAAAAACAGGAAATGGTTGTTTTATGTAAACCAGAAGAAGCTATGGAATGGTATGATAAAATGTGGTCATATACTGTTGAATTATTTAGAAGTTTAGATATTCCTGTAAGAACACTAGAATGTTGTAGTGGAGATTTAGCTGATTTAAAAGTTAAATCTTGTGATGTAGAAGCATGGTCACCTAGACAGAAGAAATATTTTGAAGTCGGATCTTGTTCTACATTAGGAGATGCGCAAGCTAGACGTTTAGGTATTCGTACAAAAGGTGAAAAAGGAACATATTATGTCGCAACTCTTAACAATACTGTTCTAGCAAGTACACGTGCATTAATTGCATTTATTGAAAATAATTATAATGAAGATGGAAGTATTTCTATTCCTGAAGTCTTAAGACCATATATGGGTGGAAAAGAAAGAATTGGTTAAGATTCAAAAATGGCAGGGTGTCCTGGATATAAATTCAGGGCATTTTTTATTTTATAAAGATATAAAAAAGCTGCAAAGCTGCAGCTTAGATCTTATATAAGGTGATGTAAGAGGCAGTAGTGATAAATACCATCATCACAAACATGACCACATATATCATCAGCAATCTCTTTTACTTGTGATGAAGCATTTCCCATTGCAACACCTGTTCCTACTGTTTGTAACATTTCTATATCATTATTTCCATCACCAAAAGCGAGAGCTTGTGATGCATCTAATTGATAATAGTCAAGAATTTTTTGAATACCAATACCTTTACCACTTTGAGCAGGAATAATATCAACTGCTCTATCCCACCATGCTGTAATTTTAGCATTTTCTACGTTATCCATAAGAATTGAATAATCTTTTTCTCTACAACCAACCATTATTTGATAAACTTCATCTTTAGCGACTTCATTAAAATCATCAGCAACTTCTACTTTCATTTTAGCAAAATCAAAATATTGTACCAAATCATCATCTTTTCCATTGCTGGCAATTCTATTTTTTGTAGCAATGGATAATGGTCTATGTAGTTTTTTGGCATTTTGAATAATTTGTTGAACATCATAAGATGGAATAGGGAAGCTTGAAATATCTTGATCCTTTGTAAAACAATAAGAACCATTAAAAGTTAAGAGAGCATCAAATTCAATCCCATCAAAATGAGGTAAACTCATGGGTGTTCGACCAGTTGCTAAACACATTTTGATTTGATTCTCTTTTAATCTTTTTAATGTTTCAAGCATTTTTTGAGATATTTGTTTTTTATTCATATCAATGAGTGTTCCATCAATATCAAAAAAAATGATTTTTATTGGTTTCATATAAATCTCCTTTATATTGAGTGATATATATTATTGTATAATTTTTAAGTTTGTATATAAAGATAAATCATATTTTATTTGAATATTCGTACACATAAAATACACATTTTTTCCACTATATATTCATAAGGTTTTGATAGAATCTTGTCGAATAGGAGGGAGTATATGAAAAATGTCCTTGAATTTTTAGAACAAGCATCACAAAAGTATTTTACTAAAATTGCTTTTACTGATGAAAATAATGAAATAAGTTATGGACAATGTATGGAAAATGCACAAAAAGTAGGAACGGCTTTATTATCATTACAGTCACATAGACAACCTATTGCTGTGATGATGGATAAAAATGTCGAAAGTTTAACTGCTTTTTTTGGAGTCATATATAGTGGCAATTTCTATGTTGTTATAGATGCAATGATGCCAAATGATCGTATTCAGACTATTTTTGAAACATTAAATCCAGTTGCTTTGATTTGTCAAAGTCAATATAAAGAAAAAGCAAAAGCATTACATCATCAGGTTTTTGTTTATGAGCAAATGATTCAGACAGATATTGATTTCATTCATTTAAAGGAAATAAGAAAACAAATGATAGATACTGATCCACTTTATGCTTTATTTACTTCTGGATCAACAGGAGTACCTAAAGGAGCAGTATTATCTCATCGTAATGTTATCAATTATGCATCTTGGTTTCATGATACTTTTGATATTCAAGAAGATACACAATTTGGTAGTCAGACACCTTTTTATTTTAGTATGTCAGTATCAGATGTTTTTAGTACAATTATTGCTGGAGCAACACTTCATATTTTACCAAAGAAATTATTTTCTTTTCCAGTTAAACTCATTGAATATATGAATGAAAAGCATGTTAATACCATTTATTGGGTTCCATCTGCTTTAGGTATTATTGCTAATATGAAAGTATTAGATTATGTTAAGTTGAATGATATTCAAAAAGTATTATTTGCTGGGGAGGTTATGCCTACCAAACATTTAAATTACTGGAAGAAGCATTATCCTGATATCATGTATGCCAATCTTTTTGGTCCAACGGAAACAACAGATATTTGTACTTATTATATTGTTGATAGAGAATTTAGTGATGATGAAGTTTTACCAATTGGAAAAGCATGTCAAAACTGTGATATTTTCTTACTTGATGAAAATAATCATGAAATCACAGATGATAAAGAAGGTGAACTTTGTGTAAGAGGATCATTTTTAGCTTTAGGTTATTATAATAATCCTCAAAAGACAAAAGAAGTATTTGTTCAAAATCCTTTAAATCAGGCATATCCAGAAATCATTTATCGAACTGGAGATTTGGTAAAATACAATGAGCGTGGAGAATTGATTTATATTACACGTAAAGATTTTCAAATTAAACATATGGGATATCGTATAGAATTAGGTGAAATTGAAGCAGCTGTCTATGCATTATCAAAAATTCAAAGCTGTGCTGTTATTTATGATGAATTGGAAGATAAGATTATTTTGATTTATACAGGAAAAATAACTGATACAGAGATTATGTCAGGTATATCCAATAAGATACCACAATATATGTATCCTAATAAAATTATAAAAATGAAGGCTATGCCTTTAAATCAAAATGGAAAAATAGATAGAAAATGGTTAAAAAATCATTATCATGAGGAGGAAAAATAAATGGAAGAGTTATTAGATATTTTAAGAGACTTAAAACCAGGAGTTAATTTTGAAAATGAAAAGAATTTAATTGATGATAAAATATTAGATTCATTAGATGTTATGAATTTAACAGTAGAATTAAATGATGAATTTGATATTGAAATCACACCATTAGATATATTACCTGAAAACTTTCAATCTGTAGATACAATTTATCAATTGATTCAACGTTTACAGGAAGAAAATTAATGGCTTATACAACATATGTATATTTAATACTTTTTTTAGGAATCACATTCTTACTTTATAGTGTGTTTCCTAAAAAATATAAATGGGTTGTTTTATTATCAGCGAGTTATCTTTATTATATTCTTTCTAGTCGTATATGGATGATTGTATTTATTCTATTAACGACATTATCTATCTATATTGGAGCTATATGGATAGATCAAATCAATGATTTATTTACAAGTGTCAAAAAATCATTAGATAGACAACAGAAAAAAGCATTTAAAGAGAAGATATTATGGCAAAAAAAGCTTGTTGTTGGATTGGTATTAATTATAAATTTAGGGTTACTTGTATTCCTTAAATATTCTAATTTTTTCATAGATATACTGAATTTCAGCTTACTTGAACATTTTGATATCTCAATACCATTACTTAAGCTGTTTTTGCCTTTAGGTATCTCTTTTTATACATTACAGGCTATAAGCTATGTGATAGATGTGTATCGTGGTAAATATCATGCTGATACATGCTTGACAAGAGTAGCTTTATATTTAACATTCTTTCCAACAATTGTAGAAGGACCTATTACAAGATATGATGAGGTTGCTTATCAGATATATGAAGGACGTTCATTCTGTTATGAAAATTTAACATATGGAGTGCAATTAATCTTATGGGGAATGTTTAAAAAGATAGTCATTGCTGATAGAGCCAACATGTTGGTAAACTATGTTTTTAATGATTATGAAAAGTTTTCAGGATTAAGTGTTATTATTGCGATTATTTTTTATACAATACAGTTATATACTGAATTTTCAGGATGTATGGATATTGTCAGAGGAAGTGCTCAGCTCTTTAGTATTCATTTACCAGCGAATTTCAGACAGCCTTTCTTTGCAAAAAATATTAATGAGTTTTGGCAAAGATGGCATATTACACTAGGAACATGGTTGAGAGATTATATTTTTTATAGTGTTTCATTATCTGCCCCATTTAAAAAATGGAGTCAGTTTGTAAGAAAACATGGAAATGATTATATTAACAAACTATTGCCTGCTTCAACTGCTTTATTTTTTGTATGGATATGTAATGGACTTTGGCATGGGGCAAGTATCAAATATGTGATGTATGGAATGTATTACTATATATTAATGATGTTAGGTATGTACCTGGAACCAGTTTTTATAAAAATAAAAAATATTTTACATATTCAAGATCAAAATAAATCATATCAATTTTTTAGTATATTAAGAACTATTTTGATTGTAAGTATTGGAATGTTAATCTTTAGGGCTGATAGTTTATCTATTGCATGGCATATGTTTATTTCATGTTTTCAAGGTTCTTTTGATGTTGGTTATATGGGAATTGATGTCAAAGATATTTGGATTGTATTATCAGGTATTTTGATTGTTTTCATTATAAGTTTAATTAAAGAAAAAAATATTCATATAAGAGAGCAGATTGCTAAATGGCATATTATACCACGTTGGACATTTTATTTAACAGGTCTAATGATTGTTGTTATTTTTGGTGCTTATGGTAGAGGATATGATATAGTGAGCTTCATTTATGCACAATTTTAGGAGGAATTTTGATGAGAAAACAAAATATAAAAAATTTTGCGAAAATAGTTATATTTTTAAGTTTAACTGTTTGTGTTTTACATCTGTCATCACAAATTGTTGTTCCTAAGCAAAATACCAAAGAAGCTGGAATTAAATATGAAAACGCTAGAGGTTTCTATGGTGAAAGAGATCATTCTTTGGATATTGTAGCTATTGGTAATAGTGATTTATATAATGCTATGAACCCATTACAGTTATGGCATGAACAGGGAATACCATCATATGTTTGTGCTGAGCCAAGTCAAAAAATTGTTGAAGCTTATTCTTTATTAAAAGAAACTTATAAAAATCAAAATCCCAAATTAATTATTTTAGAAGTTGATGAATTATTTACAAAGAGTGATGTAGATGATTTAGATACTACAGTATCTGAATTATTAAAAGAATCTTTTCCAGTTTTTGATTATCATAGTCGTTGGAAAACAATTCAAAAAGATGATTTTGTTAAAAATAAAAACTATGATCAAAAAATACTTACAAAGGGTTATAAGTATTATAATAATGTAGAATCTTATAAAGGTGGAAAATCTTACTTAAAAAATAAAAAGAAAAGTTCTTTAACTCTTACAACACAATATTATCTTGATCAGTTTATTCGCTATGCAAAAAAACACGAGTCTCAAGTTTTATTTATGTGCTGTCCAACTGCAAATACATGGACTATGGATAAACACCATAAAATTCAAGATATAGCCAATCAATACCATATTCCTTTTTTAGATTTTAATATGTTATTAGATGATATTGATTTTGATTGGATCAATGATACTAGAGATGGTGGTAATCATTTAAATGATTTTGGTGCTCAGAAAGTCACACGATATTTAGGTGAATATTTAAAAAAACAATATGATTTTCAGGATTATCGTAGTCATCCAGAATATCAGGAATGGAATCAGGATTATTTAACTTATCATCAAAAATTAAAGTTTTATAAAGGAAAAGATGGATTTATTGGGAAATAGAATTTTTTATTGATTTGTATAAGAAATATGCTATAATAGATTTTGCCATTACAATAGGCGGCTTCGAACCATGTCAGGACCGGAAGGTAGCAGCATTAAGAATGTCCGTTTATGTGTAGTGGCTTTTTTCTAAGGAGTGAGATTATGAGTGATGAAGAATATATGAAAATAGCTTATCAGCAAGCTTGTTTAGCAAGAGACATTGATGAAGTGCCTATTGGAGCTATTATTGTCAAAGATGGTGAGATTATCGCAAAGGCTTATAATCAAAAAGAATCTACCCATGATGTAACGGCACATGCTGAAATGATTGCAATTAGAGAAGCTTGTCAAAAATTAGGCAATTGGCATTTAGATGGTTGTACATTATATTCAACATTAGAGCCATGTATTATGTGCAGTGGAGCTATTATTCAAAGTCGTATAGAAAAAGTTGTTTTTGCTGCTAAAGGACAACGATGGCATGGATTATCAACTTTTTTAGCAAATCATGAGTTTAATCATCATCCTCAAGTAATTTCAGGAATCTTAGAAAAACAATGCTGTTTATTATTGTCCCAATATTTTAAAGGAAAAAGAAATCATTAATGCAGATTTTTTATCTTAAGCATATGTTTTGATATTATCTTGTAGACTTTCATCATTTATCCATATCAATATGATATACTATATTTAGAGGTGAGATATATGGATCAAAAGATGTTAACGAAACAAATGAATTATGAAAAATTCTTGTCAGAAGTTATCAAATGGGTTTTCTTTGGTGTAGGAATAACGGCTATAACTTCTTTATTAGTGATTTTTTCTGGGATTATCTATGCTTTAATACCGTTTTATTTTCCAGTTTTGATTATTTCAGTTATTATTGAAATCGCATTTGTATGGACTTTAAATAAAAAGGTAGACAAACCTATAGATGAATTATCATTTGCATCTGTGAAAAGATTTTTTATCTTATATTCAATTGTTAATGGTGTTATTTTTTCATTTATATTAGCATCAGTTTCTATTTATATAACGGCTTTAGCATTTGCTTTAACATGTGCTTATTTTGGTTTGTTATATACCATTACAAAATATACGACTTCAAGTTTTTCAAATATCGCTAAAGTCTGTATATCAGTATTACCAGTCATGATTATTGGTTATATCATTTTATTGTTTATTCAGGCACCAATGCTTTATTATATTATTGTTTTTTTAGATTTATTAATTTTTACAGGTATTACTTTATATGATTTCAAGATGATTTCGACAATGTATGAACAATCGTCAGAAGAATACCTAGAAGGCTTAATATTGTTTTGTGCTTTTGAACTGTATTTGGATTTTGTTAATATCTTTATTGATATTTTAATGTTAATCATGGATAATAATTAGATATCGAAAGATATCTTTTTTTATGTTATAATGTGACAAGACAAGGAGTTGATCGAGGTGGCATATAAGACATTATATCGTGTTTATCGTCCGCAAAAGTTTGAAGATGTTGCTGGACAAGAACATATTATTACAACTTTAAAACATGCTGTTGATGAAAATAAAATTGCTCATGCTTATTTATTCTGTGGTCCAAGAGGAACTGGAAAAACAACAATTGCTAAATTATTAGCAAAAGCTGTTAATTGTACAGGTTCTCCTAAACCATGTGATCAATGTGAGAATTGTCAACAGATAACTTTAGGTACGCATCCAGACGTTATTGAAATTGATGCTGCCAGCAATAATGGTGTTGATGAAGTGAGAAATCTTATTGAAAAGGTCAAATACGCACCAACACAAGGAAAATATAAAGTTTATATTATTGATGAATTTCATATGATGTCACCAGGTGCTTCAAATGCTTTATTAAAAACATTGGAAGAGCCTCCAACTCATGTTATATTTATTTTTGCAACAACAGAACCACACAAAATATTACCAACAATTATTTCTCGATGCCAAAGATTTGATTTCACTAAATTAAGCATTCAAGATATTGTTCATCGTATGAAAGATATTATCAATGAGGAACATTATGAATGTGATGATGAGGCATTGGAATTGATTGCAAAACTGGCTGATGGTGGAATGCGTGATGCATTGTCTATTTTAGAACAATGTCTCGCTTATAATGATCAACATTTAACTGTAAAAGATGTGAATCAGATATATGGAATTGTTTCTTTAGAAAATAAGATTGATTTTATAAAAACAATTCTTTCTAAAGATATGAAAAAAGCTTTATCATTATTAGATGATATGAAAATGAATGGAACAGATATTAAAAGATTAACATTGGATTTAGTTGATATTTTAAAAGATGTTGTTATTTATCGTAATACACATGATGAATCTATTTTATTTGTTTTATCTAAATATTACTTAGATTTAATTGTACCGTATATGGGTTGTGAAGAAGCATTAGATTTTATTGATATTTTAATGGATGCCAGTGAAAAATA
The DNA here is from genome assembly GCF_012027715.1 of Massilimicrobiota sp. SW1139. Classification (NCBI taxonomy): domain Bacteria; kingdom Bacillati; phylum Bacillota; class Erysipelotrichia; order Erysipelotrichales; family Erysipelotrichaceae; genus Massiliimicrobium; species Massilimicrobiota sp. SW1139. The sequence continues at coordinate 9,851 of NZ_SJOR01000015.1, forward strand.
TGCGAAAGTGATCAATCCTTCCGTTTATTTTGAATTAGCTATTTTAAAAATGTGTAATCAAATAAAAGATGAAAAAGTTATTCATATGGAAACTGTAAAAGTACCTGAACAGCCTATTCAACAACTTAAACACAGTGATGTGATTATAGAGGACCATCATGATGTTGAAGAAGATCATCATGATGTGATAGAAGAGCCTGTTCAAGAAGAGATTATTGATGAAATCATTGATGATTCATCTTTAGAAAGTCATGAAAATGATGATATTCCTACTTTTGAATTTGAACAGAAACAGGATATTGAACCAACTGTTGATGATGAAATTCAGGTAGATGAAGCTGATATTATGAATATCCTTGTTCAAGCCAAAAGAACAATATTGGAAAGTATTCAAGAAAGATGGCCAATTATTAAAAGATATTTAGCTAATCTGAACATGGCTAAAAGTGCAAGTATGTTATGTGATGGAACAGCAGTAGCTGCATGTGAAGGTGGACTTATTATTTCTTTTGAATATCAGCCATCTGTTAATGCTGTTAATTATTATAAGAATTATAAACAGTTAAGTGCTTTTCTTAGCGAAGTTTTAGGAAGTGAGTATCGTTTTATTGCGATTCAGCAGGATGAGTGGTTGAAAATGCGTAGCCATTTTATTGAATTAAAGAGAAAAGGTCAATTACCTCAACCTCATGAATTAACATTAAAGCATATAGATAGTCATGATTTAGATCATGTTGATATGACTGAAGCACAAGAATTTGCGATTCAATTATTTGGAGAAGATATTGTAGAATTTAAGGAGGATTAATATGAATTTTGGAAATTTATTACAACAAGCGCAACAAATGCAACGTAAAGTCAATAAAGCAAAAAAAGAATTTGATGAAAGAGAATTTGAATTCAATAGTCAGGATGATTTGATTATTGGAAAGATGAAAGGGAATCTTTCTATTATTGAATTACATATTGCACCTTCTTTAATGCAAGAAGATCAGGACAATATGGAAGCTTTATTAATGGCAACTATTAATCAAACAATAGCTAAAGTTTCTAAAGAAAGGGAAGATACATTAAATCAAGTTACAAATGGTGTTGATGTATCAGCATTTCTATAATGGAATATCCACAGAGTTTTGAAGAACTGGTTGAATGTTTTAAAATGTTACCAGGTATTGGAACAAAAGGAGCTGAACGACTTGTTTATCATGTTCTTTCAATGGATTTACAACAAGTTGAAAGATTCTCAGATGCTTTATTAAATTTGAAGAAACGAATTCATTATTGTAAGAAGTGTGGACATATTTGCGAAGGAGAAATTTGTGATATATGTCAGGATCCAACAAGAGATCAGACAACTATTTGTGTAGTAGAATCACCTAAAGATGTTTTTGCAATGGAAAAATTGAAAGAATATCATGGTTTATATCATGTATTGCATGGAACTATATCCATTATGGACGGTAAAACAATTGATGATTTAAATATTCATTCTTTGTTTGAACGTCTCAATGACAATATTAAAGAAGTTATTATTGCTACAAATCCTACACGTGAAGGTGAAACAACAGCTTTATTTTTAGCTAAACTTCTTTCAAAAGAGAATATACCAGCTTCTAGAATAGCTAATGGCTTACCAATAGGAAGTAATTTAGATTATGCTGACGAATTGACTTTATTAAAATCATTAGAAGGAAGAAAAAAAATCTAATCATCTCATATATTAAAATGAGGTGATTTTTTTGTTGAAAGTAACACGCATTTTTATGAGGTTGCTTATGGCAACTATTTCAATTTTTATATTTAATGCTTTTTCTTCAATAACTCATTTAACTTTATCACTCAATATATTTAATATTCTTATTATTTCTATATTTGATATTTTTGGCTTTATACTTTGCATTGTTTTAAGAGTTGTCCTTTAATTGTCAAGAAATAAAACTTTATCTTTGGATTAATTTTTTATATAATAGAGAAAGAAATGAGGTGTTAATATGTCAGGCGTTTTTATTTCTTTTGAAGGTGGAGAAGGTAGTGGAAAGACAACTATTGCCTCAATGATTAAAGAAGCGCTTACAAAAGAAGGTTATCATGTTGTTTTAACAAGAGAACCTGGTGGTGTTGAAATTGCTGAAAAAATTCGTGATATTATACATGATGTACAATATACAAATATGGATAGAAAAACAGAAGCTTTACTCTATGCAGCAAGTCGTAGACAGCATCTTGTTGAAAAGGTTATTCCAGCATTAGAAAAAGGATATATTGTGATTTGTGATCGCTATGTTGATAGTTCAATGGTTTATCAAGGTATTGCTAGAGGAATTGGTATTGATGAAGTTTATCAGATGAATTTATTTGCCACTGAAAATATTTTACCAAAGCGTACAATCTTCTTTGATATTTTACCGGATGATGGACTTCAACGTGTATATGCAAATAAGGATAGAGAAGTAAATAGGTTGGATTTAGAGAATATTGATTTTCATCGAAAAGTTTATCAAGGTTATTTAACTTTATGTGATAAATTTCCTGAACGTATTGTAAAAATAGATGCTTCACTAGATGTAAATCAAGTTTTTAATCAAGTCTTATCAAGAATTCAAGAAATTCTATGAGTTATAAAGAAATCTTAAAACAGCAACAACCTATTTTATATCAGATTATTTCAAAAAGTTTTAAAAACAATAAAATTCCACATGCTTTTTTATTAGTAGGGAAGAATGCTCGACAACCAGCTCATTTTATTGCGAAAAGTTTGATTTGTGAAAATGATGTTCTCGCATGTGATCATTGCAATGAATGTAGACGTATTGATGAACATAATTATGGGGATTTTATTTATTGTAATGGATTAGAAGAAACAATTAAGAAGCCACATATTGAATATATTCAAGAACAATTTTCTAAATCTGCTTTAGAAGGAAAGTCAAAAATATATTTAATGGAAAATATTGAAAATTCAACTATTGAAGCAATGAATAGTTTATTAAAAATGCTTGAAGAACCAACTTCAGGAGTTTATGCTATTTTTACTTGTCAAAACTTAAATCGTGTTTTACCTACGATTCAATCAAGATGTCAAGTTATTCAATTATTACCTGTTTCTCAAAAATCACTGAAAGAGGAGTTAAAGAGAGATGACATCTTGGAAGATGATATCAATATTTTATCTGAATTGTTTACAAGCTATGATGAATGTCAAAAATATATTGAATCTGATATGTTTGAAAAACTAAAGCTTGAAGTTTATCATTTTCTTGATGATCTTTATTTTCACAGAGATAATTTAATCATTAATGTTCAGACTCATTTATTAAAAGATTTTAAAGAAAAAGAGAACATTCAATTATTTTTGAATATGCTTGTTTTAGCATTAAGAGATTTGTTTCACGTGAAACATTCTATGAATCTCACTTATCCATCTTTTTTAAGTTTATATAAGAGAATAAATGATAGTGATGAAAATATTATTAATAAAATTGATTTGATTTTAAATACAGAATATTTATTGAGTACAAATGCCAATGTTATGTTGTTAATGGATAGTATGATGTTTAGAATATAGAAAGGAGAACTTATGGAAGAAAGATTAGCTCTTATTCGTTTTAATAATGTTGGAAAATCTTATTATTTTTCAACTGATTTAGATCTTTATAAAGGTGATAAAGTCGTTGTAGAAACAATAAGAGGGTTGGAATTAGGAGAGTTGGTATCAGATTTAAAACATATTTCTGAATTTAATCTTGATACTGAACTTAAAAAAATTAAAAGAGTTGCAAATCGTGCGGATTTGGAATTATTTGCTTATAATCAAGCAAAGGCTGAAAAGTCTTTAGAAATATGTAAAGAGATTGTCAAAGAGTATGATCTAGACATGCATTTAGTAAGTTGTGAATATACACTTGATGCTTCAAAAGTTATATTTATGTACACTTCTGAAACACGTGTAGATTTTAGAGAATTGTTGAAAGAGTTGGCAAGTGTCTTTAAATGTCGTATTGAATTAAGACAAATTGGACCTCGTGATAAATCTAAGATTGTAGGTGGACTTGGATCATGTGGTTTACCACTTTGCTGTTCATCATTTTTAGGTGAATTTGATGGTGTTTCTATTAATATGGCAAAAAATCAGATGCTTGCAATCAATATTGATAAGATATCAGGAGCATGTGGAAGATTGCTTTGTTGTCTTAAATATGAAGATGATACATATACAAAGGAAAAACAAAGATTTCCTAAAATTGGTTCAAAAGTAAAATACGATAATAAAATTGTAAAAGTGACTGGTTTAAATGTAATAAGTGATTTAGTCAAAATTGAACATGATGGTAATATTTCATTTGTATCATTAGATGAAATTCAAATATTACCACCTAGAGAGCATAAACATGAACCAAGAAGTCGTTAACTATTTATTGGCTTATGAAAATATGAAAATTATCCAAAGAAAGGATATGTTTAACTTTTCTTTGGATACTGTTTTATTAGCTCACTTTTGTACAATTAATAAAGATTTAGATGAAATTATTGATTTTGGAACGAATAATGCTGCCATTCCTCTTTTGTTGAGTTTAAGAACTGACAAGAAGATAAAGGGTATTGAAATACAAAAAGAAGCTGTAGATTTGGCTTTGAAGAATGTTCAATTAAATCATTTAGAGAATCAAATTGAAATTATACATTCAGATATTAAGGATTATGTAAAGAATGCTTCTAAAGTGAAATTGGTTGTATGTAATCCGCCATTCTTCAGGGTTAATGAAAGAAGTAATCTTAATGATAATGAATTCCTTAAAATAGCTCGTCATGAAATAAAAATAAATTTAGATGAAATTATTCAATCAGCAGCAAGAATTTTGGATAATAAAGGACGTTTTGCAATGGTTCATCGTCCAGATCGTATGATTGAAATTATTAATATCATGCAAAAATATGATATTGAACCTAAACGTATTCGCTTTGTTTATCCTAAAATTGGAAAGGATTCTCATATCTTTTTAATTGAAGGTATGTATAAAGGAAATAAAGGATTGAAAATTGAATCACCATTATATGCTCATAATGATGATGGTAGTTATACGAATGAAATAAGAAAAATGTTTGGAGAAGATATCAATGAATAGACAAAAAAGTTTTGAAAATTCATTACCTACACTATATATTGTAGCGACACCTATTGGTAATTTGAATGAAATGACTTATCGTGCTATACAAACTTTAAAAGAAGTCGATTATATTGCTGCAGAGGATACACGCAATACTATTAAATTATTAAACCACTTTGATATTTCAACAAAACTTGTTTCTCATCATGAACATAATTTAATGATTGCAATACCTAAAATTATTAATGATTTAAAGAGTGGTTTGAATATTGCTTTGGTTAGTGATGCTGGATATCCTGCAATTAGCGATCCAGGTTATGAACTTGTTAAAGAGGCTATTCGTGAAGGATTTAATGTTGTACCTGTTTCAGGTGCCAATGCTTGTTTAGATGCATTAGTTGTTTCAGGTATTGCTCCTCAGCCATTTATGTTTTATGGTTTCTTAGATAGAAATGATAAGAATAAGAAGAGGGAGTTAGAAAAACTTAAAAACTATAGAGAAACAATTGTTTTTTATGAAGCACCACATCGTATTAAAAAGACACTAAAATTGATGTTAGAGATTTTAGGAAATCGTTCAATTGCATTATGTAGAGAATTAACTAAGAAGCATGAAGAAATTAATCGAGGAACAATTGAAGACTTATTATCTGTTATAGATGATATGAAAGGTGAAATGGTCATTGTTGTAGAAGGTAATCAAGAAGAAAATATAGAAGATATAAAAACTTTTGATCAGAGCATTGAAGAACATGTTGAAGAGTATATTGAAAAAGGTTTAACTACTAAGGATGCTATTAAAGCAGTAGCAAAAGAAAGAGGTTTATCTAAAAATATTGTATATAATGAATATCATAAAAAATGAATATAGAAATATATTCTTTTTTTTATATTTTATGTATAATAAACATATAAAAAAGGAGGAATAAATATGATTTATACAATAACATTTAACCCATCAATTGATTATATTGTTGAAGTAGATGATTTTCAACTAGGGAAAGTCAATAGAACAGCAAATGAATATGTTTTAACTGGTGGAAAGGGAATTAATGTTTCAATCGTTTTAAATAATTTAGGAATTGAAAGTCAGGCATTAGGTTTTATTGCAGGATTTACAGGTTCCTATATTCAAACTCATTTAGAAGAAAATGGTATACATACAGATTTTATTGATGTTCAAAATGGTTATTCACGTATTAATTTTAAAATGAAAAGTCATGAAGAATCTGAGGTTAATGGAAATGGACCGATGATTAATGAAACTGATTTAACAAAGCTTATTGAAAAAATAAAAAAATTACACGAAGGGGATATACTTGTTTTATCAGGAAGTATACCAAAATGTATATCTGATGATATTTATGCTCATATCATGAAAGAGATTAATCATTTAGGAATAAAAGTTGTTGTTGATGCAACAGGAAATTTATTAATGAATGTATTAGAATATAAACCATTTTTAATTAAACCTAATAACCATGAATTAGAAGAAATGTTTCACGTGAAACTTTCTAATCAAAAGGATATTGTTAAATATGCTAAAAAGCTTCAAGAAATGGGTGCAAAAAATGTATTGATTTCAATGGCAGGAGATGGAGCACTCTTTGTATGCGAAAATGGAAAAGTCTATTTTTGTGATGCACCTAAAGGTCAAGTTGTAAATTCAGTAGGTGCTGGAGATTCAATGGTTGCAGGATTCATTGCAGGATATGTCAAAACTCAAGATTATCTACAAGCTTTTAAAATGGGAGTAGCAACAGGAAGTGCAAGTGCATTCTCAAAAGACTTAGCAACTGCTGATGAAGTTGAACTTTTATTAAAAACAATCAATGAGGTTGAATATGAATATTAAAGATTTATTAAAAGAAGATAGTATTATTCTTAATTCAAATGCAAAAGATAAAAATGAAGCAATTCATGAAATGGTAGAAAAACACTTTCAATGTGGACATATCAAAGATAAGTTCGTTTTTGAAAAAGCTATCTTAGAGAGGGAAAAGATATCATCAACAGGAGTGGGCAACTTGATAGCAATACCTCATGCTCAAAGTGAAACAGTTTGTTATCCTTCTTTAGTAGCAATGGTTAACAAAAATGGCATAGATTATGATGCATTGGATCAAAAACCAGTCTCTCTCTTTTTTATGATTGCAGTACCTAAAGATGGTGGATCACAGCATTTACAGATATTAGCTCAACTATGTCAAATGTTAATGGAAGAAGATATGGTTAAGCAATTGATTAATAGTCAAGATGAGCAAGAGTTTATTCATTTATTATTTCAAAATATGGATACAATGAAAGATCAAAATGTTGTTCAAAATAATATTGATCTAGTAGCTGTAACTGCATGTCCTACAGGAATAGCACATACTTATATGGCAGAAAAAGCATTAATAGAGAAAGCAAAAGAAATGAATATATCCATAAAGGTAGAAACAAATGGAGCAAGTGGTATCCAACATAAATTAACAAAAGAAGATATAGAAAAAGCAAAATGTGTTATTGTAGCGGCAGATAAGAAAGTAGAGATGGAAAGATTTCAAAATAAATATGTTATTCAAGTTCCTGTGACAAAAGCGATTGATCATACTGAAGAATTATTAAAAAACGCATTACAGCAAAAAGCAGAAATTTATCATGGCAAAAAATTATACAAAGAAAGTAATGAAAAGGGGACTAGAAAAATATATCAACATCTCATGAATGGTATATCACAGATTATACCTATCTTAATGATTTCAGGTATACTAATGAGTCTTATTCCTTACTTACAGAATATGGATGTTGATCAGGAATATTTAACTATCATGTATTATATTGCATCACTTGCTATTAATATTTCAATTCCAATAACCAGTGCTTTTATTGGTGATAGTATAGCAGGAAAACAGGGATTTGTTGTTTCGTTGATTTCATCCATCTTTTTGATTAATGTGCAGGGTAATATTATAGAAGGGATTTTAGTAGGATTCATAGGTGGATATCTAGCATTAGGATTATCACATTTGTTTTCATATTTACCAAAGGATTTACAAAGTTTAACTCCAAATTTATTTGTACCTATTATAGGAACAACAATATTAAGTTTTCTCATTTATATGTTAGCCCCATATTTTATTGATTATGTCAGTTTATTGAATCAAAATCTAGATAGTATTGTAGTTGTTATTATTGGTGCAATCTTAGGTATGATGATGTCCATTGATTTAGGCGGTCCAATTAATAAGATTGCTTACACAATAGGTATTATCGGTATCTTTACAGGTAGATATGATATGATGTCAGCAGTTATGTTAGCTGGTATGATGCCACCATTGATCATATGGTTAACAATGTTAACATCAAAAGTTTTTGATCAAGAAGATAAACAAAAGAAATGGTCTTGTTTATTAAATGGATTGTGTTTTGTCAGTGAAGTAGCTATTCCATATATGAAAAAATATAAAATCGCTGTTAAATATCCATGTATTATAGCATCAAGCATAGCTGGCGCATTATCAATGTATTTTCAATGTGGTCAAGCTTTCCCACATGGTGGTATATGGACAATATTCCTCATTAACAATCCAATATATTTTATTTCTAGTTTAATTATTTCACTAATCATAGGAACATTATTAATCATTATAATGAATAAGTTAAAACTAAAAGCATAAATTGCTATATGCAATTTATTGAAATAAAAAAGAAGCTGTGACAAAATATCTTTTTAAAAATTGATATGTTCAGCTTCTTTTCTTTAATTTGAATTTTGATAAAAAAATAATAGTATCTTCAAAATTGATTCTCTTTGTTTTTTTATAAATGACTACTATTTATTTTTATGTTCTTTAATATAATAAAACCAAAAGTAATAATTAAAATAATGATGGTAATTTGCATAGCTAAAATTTGTTTAAGAATATAGTCAGTACCATTCATGTTTGATATAAAACTATAAACAATTTCTTTACCTAAAATGATGCTGAGTATTATACCTAAAAAAATTTTAACACCAGTATTATTCAATAAATGTTTCATAGTGTCACCCCATATCTACTTTTTACAATATAATTTTAACATCTCTATACTTATTATAAAAGATTTATCACGATGATGAAGAATATATGTATTATCAATGAAATGAAAAAGGGCAATGAAAATCATTCTTTGATCATCATTGTCCTTTTTGTAGACTATTGGATATTTATTTTGTTTCCGACGCTTTTAATATAATCTTCTATAATTATAAACATATCTTTCCCAGTATCCAGATAATGGGGCAGTTTTAACACATTGATCAGGATATTGTCCAACAGTTCCAGAACCTTCTCCAGAAGCATGAACAAAACTTCCACCACCAATATAGATACCAATATGAGCAACACCACTACCATAACTAAATGTAATGACATCACCAGGTTGTAATTCTGATCGAGAAATAGCTTTTCCACTACCAGCATATCCTGCAGCAGTTGTACGACCAAGACTCACGCCAGCTTGGTTATAAGCCCAATAAACTAAACCAGAACAATCGAAATAATTAGGACCATTTGCACCCCACCAATAACGACAACCAAGTCTTGTTAGAGCTTTTTGAGCAATGGCATTTCCTACGGCTGAATCACCTGGAACATATGATCCACCACCGCCACCGCCACTAGGAGCACGAGAAATCAATTCAGATAAAGCTGCATCAATTTTCTTTTGTGCAGAGGAAACTTCTTTAGATTCTTGTTGACTATCTTTGATTTTTTCTTGTTGTGCAGTTTTCAGTTCTATGTATTTTTCTTGTAAAGCTTCCTGTGATTTTTTCTGTGATTCTAAGTTTTCTTTAGCTGTTTCTAGAGACTTTTGTTGTGTGTCAAGATTTTGCTTTTGTTGTGTGAGTTCTTCTACTAACTCTTTTTCATAAGCTGTAATATCATTAACACTTCCTATACGTGAGAAGAAAGTTGAGAAATCTTCAGAACCAAATAAGAAATCTAAAACCCAGTTAGAGTTATATGTTGTTTGCATAACATATAAACGTTCTCTCATTTGTTCTTCTTTCTTTGCAATGTCTTTCTTTATTTTTTCGATTGATTTTAACATATAATCAATTTCTTTGTTTTTTTCATCTATTTGAGAATTTAAAGTTTCGATCTTTTTAGATACTTCATCAATGTTATCATTAGTTTCACTTAAATCATCTTTTGTATCTTGAATCTCTTCTTTTAAATCTTGATTTTTTTCTTTTAAATATTTGTTAAATTCCTGACATACTTTTTTATTAGAATTTGTTAGATTTGAAGAACAAATTTTAATATATTTATCTTCTTGTCCTTCAAAATCAGTCGCATGAACATCTATTGGAAATAGACTCATAGCAAATACTGAACAAAAAGCTAAAAAACTTATACCTAATTTCTTCATTCAATTAATCACCTCTGTAAAAAACATTATAACATAAAAAACTCTAAAAAAAATACCAATTCATAGAATTTATGAAAGTCAGTATTCATACATGTTTATATATTATAAAGCATATAATAGAAAGTCGTTATAACTATGGCAAATGTGGAGGCATTTTTTTTATAAGAACATATTGTATCTTGAGGAGGTGAGTTAATGGTTAAAGATGGTATTGATGTTTCACAATATCAAGGTGAAATCAATTGGGAACTTGTTAAAAATCATATTGATTTTGCAATTTTGAGATGCGGCTTTGGTCAGGATTTGCCTGGACAAGATGATCCTACTTTTAAACGTAATGCTGATGAATGTACAAGATTAGGTATTCCTTTTGGTGTCTACCTTTATTCATATGCCACTGATGAAAGGGCAGCATTATCAGAAGCTAGACATGTTATGAGGCTTATTCAAGATTATCAGATGGAATATCCTATTTATTTGGATTTAGAAGATCCGAGTATAGGAAGATTAACAAATGATCAAATTGAAAAAAATGCAAGAGTCTGGGCTGATGAGCTTGCTAAACATAATTATTTCCCAGGATTCTATGCTTCATATTATTGGTGGACAACAAAACTAACTGGTCCAACATTTAAAAGATATACAAGATGGGTTGCTCGCTATGCTGAAGAATTAGGAGTAGAAGGATTTGATATGTGGCAATATACGGATCATGGTTTTGTTGAAGGAATAAGTGTACCTGTAGATAGAAATCATTCATATCGTGATTTTCCAACAGAAATTAAAGCTGGTGGATATAACAATTTCAATGTTGAAACAAACCCAGAACCTGCACCAGAACCAGAAGTACCACAACAAAACTATCAGGTAGGAGATCATGTAACATTTAATCATGTTTTTATCTCTTCAGACAGTAGTGTTCCTTTAGTTCCATATATGAATCATGGTACTATTACAAGAGTTGTTCCTAATGCGAGAAATCCATACTTGATAGGAAATGGTCTTGGATGGGTGAATAATGAAAGTATTACAGGAACTCTCAGATATTTATCTCATCCAACATATCGTGGAGATTCATTGGTAGATGCTTTGAGTCAGATAGGAGTTGATTCATCTTTTGCATCGAGAAAAGATTTAGCACAAAAAAATGGAATTGAGAACTATACTGGTAGTGCCAGACAAAATTTAGAATTATTAAGACTCCTTCAAGAAGGTCGCTTAAAAAGTTAAGGTATTGCTGTAAAGCGATACCTTTTCATATTGTATTTATGTTTGTACAATAGTATAATAGAGGCGTTTTAAAGGGGAGAGTGAAATATAATGGTTTATGCCAAGACAAGAAATGAAAAAGAGTGGAAAAAACATATTACTTCGTTTATATGTGTACTTGCTGCTTCCATTATTATGTCTATCAATATAAAATCATTTGTTAGAGCAGGGGATTTGATACCAGGAGGATTTACTGGTTTATCATTATTGATTCAAAGATCATGTAGTGTTTTTTTTCAATTAGAATTACCATATTCTCTTATTAATATTTCATTAAATGCTATACCAGCGTTTATTGGATTTAAGATAATAGGAAAGAAATTTACAAGTTATTCAGTACTAATGATTGTTCTCAATTCATTTTTAGTCGATTTAATACCAGTCACACCTATTACATATGATCCATTACTTGTATCAGTTTTTGGGGGTATTTTAAATGGTATAGCTATTGTTATTGCATTATATGGAAAAGCATCAAGTGGAGGTACTGATTTTATTGCTGTCTATTTATCAAATAAATTAAAGAAACCATCATGGAATTTTGTATTTGGAATTAATGTTGTTATTTTAACAACAGGAGGTTTCTTATTTGGATTTGAAGCTGCCATGTATTCAATTATTTTCCAGTTTGTTTCAACACAAGTCATAGAAAGATTACATCGTAGAGATCATAAAGTGACTTTATTAATTATTACAAAAGATGGAGAAACAATTGGACAAGAGTTATTAGAATATACACATCATGGTGTAACACAATTTGAAGGACAAGGATGTTATTTAAAAGAAAATAAAACAATGTTATATACTGTTGTTGGAGCAGATGAAGTGAAAGATGTTGTTCATTTGATTAAAGCATTAGACCCACATGTTTTTATTAATATCATCAACTCTGAAGGTGTAACAGGAAGATTTTATCAAGAACCTATCGAATAAGAAAAGGAAGGTTTATATAGATTTCGTATTTCTATATAAATCTTCCTTTTTCTATTTCGGAACTATTTTGTAAATATTCATTTAAAAAATATTCAAAAATTTGAATGTGCAATTCTTCATCTTCAATAATACGATGCAAAATCTTTTGGATTGTTCTTTCTTTTATACAGGTTATTTGTTGCTGATATATAGCAATTGTATTTTGTTCTTGAATAATCGCATTTTCTAATAAAGATTTTAAATGACTAGGATAGACATTATATCCAGGTGACCAGTATTCTAGACAACCTTGCTGACAATCCCAAAGTCGAGGATCTGCACCTAAATGATAAGCTAAATGAGCAAAGATATCTAAATGATGCATTTCAACAATACTGATTTTTTCCATTGCTACAGATAATTCAGGCCAAACGTCTTTTAAAATAACATGATTATAAAAATAAAGACTAACAGCATTCATTTCCGAATAGAGTCCAGCTAAATTAGATAACATTAAAGATGCATATTGCGGATTTTCCTTTATATCAGTCATTTCTGGATAGGGTTTGTTGATAAAGTAATTCATAAAATAACCTCCATACTTCTACTGTATGAAGGTTATCTATAATTATTCTAATATTTTTTCAAAACCGATACGTAAGTCACCACTTAATAGAGTAATTTCTCCACATTGATGAAAACCATGTTTTTGTAAAAAACGTTGCATAGATAAATTATCTTCATGGGTATCAATGCGAATACTATGAATATGGTTTTGTTGACATTCATGAATAGCATATTCTAATAATTGATGAGCTATATTTTGACCCTTATGATTTTCATCTACAACAATGCGATGAATAACAGCATAAGGCTTATGATGAGTTAACCATTGTCCCTGAATCTTTTGATAAGTTGGCTCGTCTTCAATAGCAAAATACATTGTTCCAATAATATCATGATCTTCAATAACATAACTATTATTCTTTTGAATATCTTCAATAATATCTAAAGATTGAGGGTAGCCATCTTGCCATTGATCAATATTTTGTTGTTTAAAATAATTTTGAGCTTGATGAATAAGTGTCATAATTCTTTGTACATCATCAAGATGAGATTTTCTTATTTCCATGTTGTTCTCCTTAAACTATAAATGATGACATCATGATATTGAAAGTTCTTATAGGCATGTTCAAATAAGTAACCTTCTTTTTCAAAATGATTCCATTCTAAAACACGACATGATGCTTTATTTTCTACAAAGACTTCAGCATAAATTTTATGAATATGGTAACATTCAAAAACATGCTGACAAAATAAACGTACAGCTTGTCGCATGATACCATGATGAGCATAAAGGGGATTTAACCAATATCCTAATTCACAATTATGGACGTAAATATCATTATGCAAAGTTCCACCAATACAACCTACACAAATACCATCTACAACAATTCCAAAATCTAGACCATGATTTTGTAAAGAATGAGTAATAAAAGACATAGCATGATCTAATGTATATGGATAGGGAAAAGTATTTCTTAAATACGTACTAATACTTTTTTCATTAGCATGATATGCTAATTGACAGGGATCAATTTGATCTAAAGTTTTTAATTCAATAATCATAGACTCTCCTTAAGGAAGAGGCTTATCACTCGCAAGGTAAAGATCGTACCATTGTTGACGTGTTAAATGAATATCACACGCTTGGACCATTTCTTTTAAATGAGCAGGTGAAGTTGTCCCCATAATAGGTTGCATACAAGCTGGATGACGAAGTAACCATGCAATTGCAATAGCACTCTTTGTCACATGATATTCATTAGCTAGTTTTTCCATGACAGAATTAAGTTTTTCATAGTTAGGATGATCAATAAAACATCCTTCTGCCCATGATGCCTGTACAACACTCCAAGGTTGAATAGTGATATCATGTAAACGACAATAATCTAAAACACCACCATCTTTATCTTGAGCCCATGATTCTTTCATATTCATATTCATTCCTGAATCAATCATAACAGAATGTACGATAGATAACTGTAATTGATTAATAATTAATGGGTGTTGAGTATATTTTTGTAAAAGTTCTATTTGTAAAGGTGTATGATTAGAAACACCAAAATATTTCACTTTTCCACTTTCATATAATTCATCAAAAGCTTCAGCAACTTCTTTTGGATCACATAAGGCATCAGGACGATGCAATAATAAAATATCAAAATAATCAGTTTGTAATCTTTTTAAAGAATTTTCAACACTTGTTAAAATATGCTCCTTAGAAAAATCATAACGTTTCCCTGGAACAATTCCACATTTTGTTTGAATGATCATTTTTTCACGATATTCAGGGTGCTTTTTTAAAACTTCACCAAAAATTTCTTCTGATTTTCCTCCACCATAAATATCAGCATGATCAAAAAAGTTAATACCTGCATCTAAAGCAGTTTGAACGAGTTCTTCGACTTGTTCTAGGCTTTTATCAGCAATACGCATACAACCTAAAGCTAAACGAGAAGCCTTTAAATCCGTTTTTGATATTTGAAAATATTCCATAAATTATTCCCTCCTGTTGTTATTATATAAAATAATGATTATAATGTAAAAGAAAAAGAGGTGTTTCCATGTATCATATTGTTAGTATTATTGTGTATATCGTTTCGATTACTCTTGCTATGATTGGTTTAAGCTGTTTTCGCTTTGATCAATACATCAGAAAAGGTAAAGAAAGAGAATTTCATATTTTCTTTATTGTCACATCAATAGCTTTAGGTTATTTATTTGCATCTTTTATACTGGATTTTGGAAGTTTAAGTTTTCAATTCTAAATAAGAAGTTTTCAACATATATATGAATGATGAAAAAAATATATGTAAAACTTCTTTTTATATTTTCTATTTTATTAGTAATCGGTTGTTTTCATTATCAGGATGCAATGGTTTGGATTCATTCAAAATATCAAGTGAAAACAAAGGAAAAAAATGTACAAGTTCAAATGTCTGATCAGGTTGTATCCATCCCATTAGAAGAATATCTTATAGGAGTTATTGCCGGGGAAATGCCAGTCAGTTTTGAAAAGGAGGCGCTCAAGGCACAGGCAGTAGCCAGTCGAACTTTTGTATTATCAAGGGATTTAAAAGTTGATAATACAACCAATTCACAGGTCTATTTAGATGATGATGAAATGAAGAAAAAATGGGGAAAACAATATGCACAAAATAAAAAGAAAATAGAAGAAGCAATTCAAGAAACAAAAGGCGAAGTTATGACATATCAGGGAGAATATATTTCTGCATTGTTTTTTTCTAGCAGTAATGGTAAAACTGTTAATAGTGAAGATTATTTTACGGGAGAAGTGGCCTATCTTAAATCGGTTGATAGTCATTGGGATACAAGTATTGATCCTCATAATACAAGGAGTCAGACTTTTACCAAACAACAATTAGCCAATATATTTAATGTTGTTCCTGAACAAATCAAAATCACATCCCATACATCAAGTGGCTATGTTGACAAAGTCACTATTAATCAAAAAACATATACAGGTAGAGAAATCAGAGAAAAACTATCGCTACCATCTTCGTGTTTTCAAATTCAGTTTTCATCAAAAGGTTATACTTTTATTACGCATGGCAATGGTCATGGTGTTGGTATGAGTCAATATGGTGCTCAAGCTATGGCTTTAGAAAAGAAAAGTTATAAAGAGATTTTACATCATTATTATCAAAATGTTGAAATTGAAAGTATAGACTCTTAACTTTTGTTCATACTTAAGTTGAGGTGAAAACATGAAGAAAAGATCTTTTCATTATAAGAAGATATTAGGAATCTCACTAGCTTTAGCTTTATTTTTAGGTGGTATTGGGATTGTTCAAAATATTTTAGATGAACATACTCAAAATTTTGAAGATGAAACTGTTGTCAAAGTGGATGAAAATCAGACCAAAGAAAACAAAACTGAAGAAAAGAAAGTAGAAACTTTAAAATCACCGGTTAAAGATGGTATAGGGATAGTGAGATATTATTATGATAAGGATGATGATGCCACAAAGCAGGAACAGTCTTTAATATTATTTGAAGATGTTTATCGTCCTAATCAAGGTATTGACTATGCCAATAAGAATGAAAAATTTGATGTGTTGGCAGCTATCAGTGGTACTGTTACAAAGAAAACAAATGATCCTGTACTTGGCTGGGTTATCACTATTACCAATAGTGATAATATTTCTACAACTTATGAATCATTATCAGAAGTATCAGTAGAATTAAATAAAGAAGTCAAACAAGGTGATGTGATTGGTAAAAGTGGTGAGAATGTTTATGAAGCTGATTTAAAAAATCACTTACATTTTATTCTTCAAAAAGAGGATCAATTGTATAATCCAGAGAAATTTATTGGACAGACACTTGATATGATTAAATAAAATTTAGGTTCTTAGGAATCTAAATTTTTTTAAAATATTCACATAAATTTCATACATTTGGTATATTATCATTGAGGAAAAGAAAGTGTTTTGAAAAAGATAAAAATTATGTTGATATAGAAATAATTTTTTCTTGTAATTAATAGGAAAAATGATACAATAGAAATGCTTATAGGAGGAATGTTCAATGAAATTATCAAAGGAAATTGGTATTGACTTAGGAACAGCTAACATTCTTATTTATGTCAAAGGTGAAGGTATTGTTGTCAATGAACCTTCTGTTGTAACTATCAATACTGAAACAAATAAACCTATCGCAGTAGGAGAAGAAGCCAGAGATATGCTTGGAAAAACTCCAGGTAAATTTCAAGCTATTCGTCCTTTAAAAGATGGGGTTATCGCAGATTTTCAAATTACTGAAATATTATTAACTCATTTTATTAATAAACTTAACTTAAAAGGAGTTTTCTCAAGACCAACTATCTTAATTTGTTGTCCATCAAATATCACTTCAATTGAAAAGAGTGCTATTCAGGATGTTGCATTAAGATGTGGAGCTAAACGTGTTTATATCGAAGAAGAACCAAAAGTAGCTGCTATTGGTGCTGGATTAGATATTTCTAAACCATCAGGAAACATGGTTGTAGATATCGGTGGTGGAACAACTGATATTGCAGTTCTTTCATTAGGCGATATCGTTACAAGTACATCTTTAAAGATTGCTGGAGATAAAATGGATGCTGAATTAATTAAATATGTTAAAG
Organism: Massilimicrobiota sp. SW1139; assembly: GCF_012027715.1. NCBI lineage: Bacteria > Bacillati > Bacillota > Erysipelotrichia > Erysipelotrichales > Erysipelotrichaceae > Massiliimicrobium > Massilimicrobiota sp. SW1139. The sequence goes on from NZ_SJOR01000015.1 coordinate 27,728, forward strand.
ATAAATATAAATTATTAATTGGTGACCGTACAGCAGAAGAAATTAAGATGACAATTGGTAGTGCTTATGAAGCTGATCCAAAAGAAGTAATGGATGTAAGAGGTAGAGATTTAGTTACAGGATTACCTCATACAATTCAATTGAATGCTAAAGAAACTCAAGAAGCTTTAGAAGAATGTTGTATGACAATTTTACGTTCTACAAAACAAGTTCTTGAACAAACACCACCAGAATTATCAGCTGATATCGTTAATAAAGGTATTTTCTTAACAGGTGGAGGAGCTTTACTTCATAACTTAGATAAATTCTTAGAAGAAGGATTAGGAGTTCCTGTATTTGTAGCTGAAAATGCTCTTGACTGCGTCGCTGAAGGATGCGGTGTTATGTTAGAAAACACTCAATATTTACAATAGTTAATAAAAGAGGCTGTAACGAAATCGCTTTTAAAAGTGAATGCGTACAGCTTTTTTATGTGAATTTTGAGAATAAAAAATGATAAACTTATGATATGAAAATGGACAATGATGATTATTGCCCATTTTTATTATGACTTAAAGATATTTGGTTGAGTTATTTTTAATAATGTCTTCATTGACAAAATCAATGAAATCAATCATAGAATATTATTGAACCTTAATTTTTAACTTTTTATAAATTAGGAAACCAAAATAACCAAAGATCAAGAATGATAAAATAGAATCAAACACAATAGCAATCATATTATTTGTTCCATTAAATACTTCCAATAATAAAGGTATACTGACTGCAAATCCCATTAATAATTCCCAAATACAATGAAACCATGATTTTGGAAAGAAAACAAAACCTATAAATAAAACAATCATTAGCAACATAACTGAATCATTCATAAACGAAAAGTGATATTCGCCGTTTTGCTAGAATAGTGCTAAAAGACCTAAAACACAAATTCATAAATTATTCATCTTAGGACTCATAAATTTCATAAAACCACCATCCATATCTTAGACTAATTCATCTTTACTGCGCATTAATTCTTCACTGCCATTTTGATAAGTTTGTATAATTTGCTGATGGTATTTTTCATATATGTTGATCATTTTTGTAATATACGGATTCACTATGTCTTGAATATTTTTTATATTTTCAAAATCTGAACTGTTCTGTATATTTGAACAGTCAACATATCTTCTAATCCAAAAATCATCAGTTTTGATAAATACATATATACTTTTTTTACCGTATATCCATAATGAAGTGCTACTCATCAGCTCAACTTCACATTCATATCCTTCATATTTCCAATTATATTCATGTTGTTTCTTATTATAATCATTTATATACGCTTTAGAATCTCTTTCTTTTAGAAAATAGATGTACTCTGTATCATCTTGTAATGAAACACCAACAGGTTCATTTTCCTTATTATAAATAAAATCAAAGCCATCATAATTCTCCACGAAATACGGATTATAGTCATTATATCCCCATAATTGTGAAAACAAAAATCCAATTATCAAAAGACTCATAAAACCCAAAACTATTATTATATGTTTTTTCATATTATATTTTTACCTCGACAAGCTTTATTCCCATTATCCTACTATTTTTTATAAGTTTTTTAGAAAGTTTAATCATTGAGCTATAACTCATAAGAGCTATATATAAGTTATAATCATCAAGTTTAAAATAGTAGAACTTATTTCTATATGAATAATTATTATTTTCCACCATAGTATTAGCAAAATCATCAATCAATTTATTTGAATCATAGAATTGTTTTCCATTGAAATGATATAATTAAATATTATGAATGGATACATCTTTTTCTAAGTATTCTTCAACTGAATGATTACAATATGAGTGAAATATACTGCATTGATCATTGTTATAAGAATATTCATAATATTATCAATAGTCATAGAGAAATTTTAATTATTTCTTCATACAATCTTATATGTCATTTTTACCTTTATTACTGTATCTATAATGGAAAGAATTGCCTTCTTTTTTCGTACCATCCTTTCTTGGCATATTATTCTTTTTCTATTTCAATTATACTATGATATATATATTGACTCAAATATAAAATCAATTCTATAAATAGTTTAAATATCTTTTATCATTTATAAAATATTGAAAATAATAGTTTTTTCTTTATCTGTAAAAAAATAGATTTTTTATATGATTTTGTTAAAATAGATGACTGAGGTGATAAAGATGGGGAAAAAGAAATATTTTTTCTTTGATATTGATGGAACTTTAGCTGTAGGAACACCAGGAGATCAATATGTTCCTGAATCAGCGAAAAAAACAATTAAAGAATTAGAAGCAAAAGGACATTTTGTTGCTATTGCGACAGGAAGAAGCTACGCAATGGCAGTCAATCATATGAAAGAATTAGGATTTAAAAATATGGTGAGTGATGGGGGAAATGGAATCACTATCAATGAAAAACTAATTGAAATCAAACCTTTAGATTATGATAAGTGTCTAGCGTTAATTGATGAATGTAAAGAAAAAGGATTCATTTGGGCAATATCACCAGATAATGAAACAAGACGTTTAGCACCAGATAATCGCTTTTATGATTTTACACATGATATTTATATGGATACAGTTGTTGAAGAAGGACTCGATCCAAGAAATTATGATCAAATTTATAAAGTTTATGTGGCTTGTTTTTCTCCAGAAGAAGAAAAACTAGAAACTCTAAAGGAATTACCTTGGTGTCGTTTCCATAAAGAATATTTATTTGTTGAACCAGGAGATAAATCAGTAGGAATTAAAGCTATTGTTGATCATTTTGGTGGAGATTATCAGGATGTTGTTGTTTTTGGTGATGAGAAGAATGATTTGAGTATGTTTCGTGATGAATGGACTTCTATTGCGATGGGAAATGCTATTGATGAATTAAAAGCAAAAGCAACATATATTACAGATGATGCTGATAAAGATGGGATTTATAAAGCATGTCAGCATTTTGGATGGGTGGATTAAATGAGTAGGAAAATTATATTTTTTGATATTGATGGAACATTGTTTTGTCCAGAGTTAGGACGTATTACTGATGAAGTGAAAAATGCAATTAAATCAGTTCAAAAGCAAGGACATTTATGTTTTGTTGCAAGTGGTAGACCTTATGGATTCATTGCTGAAAATGTAAAAGAAATAGGGTTTGATGGATATGTACTGGCAAATGGGGCTAATGTGAAATATCATAATAAAGATTTAACAGCAAGATATTTAAATCCAGAAAAGGTTAAAGAATTGACTGAGTGTTTAAAGTCTAAAAATATTGAATATATTTTGCAGACACCAACACTTTGTTATTTGAATCAGTCAAACCAATGTTTATTAGATTTCTATTCTCATTGTAATATAGATTTTCATAATTTATGTTATCAATATGATGAAGAAGATATTATAAAAAGAACAGTTAAAATGGAAGCATGGACAAAAAATCAGGAAGAGTTAGATTATGCGATTTCATGTTTTCAATCTTTTTCTTATGAATTGCATCCAGATCACCATAGCTTAGAAATTTATTCTAATGAAGTATCTAAGGCAACAGGTATATTAGATGTCTTACATGAATTAAATATTGATATTAAAGATAGTTATTGTTTTGGGGATGGTCCTAATGATGTAGAAATGTTTGAAACAGTTGGACATCCTATTGCGATGGGAAATGCTATTGAAGATATTAAACAAAGAGCAGAAATCATATGTCCAAGTGTTCAAGAAAACGGAGTAGCTATACAATTAGAAAAGATGTTTAATGAATAACTAGCTATCAAAGCTAGTTTTTTCATATTATTGATAATATAAAAAAGAGCAGAAACATTCTGCCCATAAAAATATCTACATAAATAATATCATTGCAAACATAAAAAGTAAGGATATACTGGCAACTAATAGTGCAAAGTTAAAGCCAGTTTTTTCGTGTACTTCATTTTTAATACCGAAAGCAAATGAAAACACAAAGAGAAAAGGTAAAATAAACCAGGTAAGATATATCAATGTATGAAAGCCATCAGTTTGAAAGAGTTCACTCAACATTGTTTGTATCCTCGTTAAGAAGTTGAACAAGAATTTGGTCTAATTCAGGTAGAGATCTTTTTAAAATAATTGGTCTACCATTTTGATTAAGAAAACAATGTAAACTTTTCCCAATAGCTACAATGTCATCATTGACTTTCATCGTATATTCTATTTCTAGACGTGTTCCCTTATATGCAGAAACCTTTGTTTCAATGTTAATAAGATCAGGGAAAGTCGTACTTTTTTTATAATCACATTGAATGCCTATAACAGGAGAACTAATACCTAATTCTTCCATCTTATCATAACTAAAACCAATATGATTTAAAAAATCAATACGCGCTTCTTCCATAAAACGAATGTAATTAGAATGATGTGTAATTTGCATTTTATCGGTTTCATAATATTGAACTTGATGTGTATATGTGTGCATAATCTAATCTATACTCCTTTACTTTTTTATTATAATGAATTTATTATATATATTCAAATTGATTTTGATAAAAAAGTTTAATATTTATGAACTTTATTTTAAAAATATGAAATTTATTGTTGCATTAGGGGTAGAAATATGTATAATAAAGTTGTTTGATTTTTTGAATTTAAAGTTTAGTATAGTGACATGGAGGTTTATATGGACATTGGAAAGAAATTGAAGGATTTGCGTATTAAAAATGATTTAACTTTAGAAGAATTAGCATCAAGAAGTGAACTCACAAAAGGATTTCTTTCTCAAGTCGAAAGAAATTTAACCAGTCCAAGTATCTCTACACTCGAAGATTTGTTAGAGGCACTAGGCACCAATCTTTCTGAGTTCTTTCAATCTGATCAGGAAGAAAAGATTGTCTTTCATACACAGGATTTCTTTGTGGATGAAAAAGACGAATATACGATTGAATGGGTTATTCCTAATGCTCAGAAAAATGAAATGGAACCAATTCTTTTAACTATTCATGGACATGAAAGAAGTAAAGAAATGGAATGTCATAATGGAGAAGAATTCGGTTATATTTTAAAAGGAAATGTCACTTTAGTTCGTGGGAATAAAAAATATAGATTAAAAGCAAAAGAAACATTCTATATGGATGGTAAAGAAAGTCATTATTTTATCAATAATGGTTCAAGTGATGCCAAAATATTGTGGGTCACAACACCACCAATGTTTTAAAAGAAGGGAGTATGATTATGGATAAGAAGAAGTTAATACAATTTCGTAATATAGTGAAAGAATTTGATGGACAAATTGTTTTAAAAGGTGTCAATCTTGATATTTATGAAAATGAGTTTGTGACTTTACTGGGACCTAGTGGTTGTGGAAAGACAACATTACTAAGAATTTTAGGTGGTTTTCTAGATGCAACTGAGGGAGAAGTTATTTTTGATGGAGAAGACATTAGTCAAGTTCCTCCACATAAAAGAGAGTTAAATACTGTCTTTCAAAAATATGCTCTTTTCCCACATATGAGTGTTTATCAAAATATTGCCTTTGGATTAAAAATTAAGAAAATGAGTAAAGACGTTATTGAACAAAAAGTTATGAAAATGTTAAAGCTCATTGGTTTAGAAGGTTTTGAAAATAAAAACGTTACACTTCTTTCAGGGGGACAACAGCAACGTGTAGCGATTGCCAGAGCACTTGTTAATGAACCTAAGGTTTTATTATTAGATGAACCACTTGGAGCATTGGATTTAAAATTAAGAAAAGAAATGCAATATGAATTAAAGAGAATTCAACAGGAAGTTGGAATTACCTTTATCTTTGTTACACATGACCAGGAAGAAGCCTTAACTATGTCAGATAAGATTGTTGTTATGAAAGATGGGGAAATTCAACAAGTTGGAACACCTCAGGAAATCTACAATGAACCAGAAAATAGATATGTCGCTAACTTCATTGGGGAAAGTAATATTATTCCAGCAGTTATGTTAGAAGATTATAAAGTGAAATTTGATGATATTGTTTTTGACTGTGTGGATTTTGGATTTAAAGATAAACAACCTGTTGATGTTGTGATCCGTCCAGAGGATATTGATATTGTCGATGTCAAAGATGGAAAAATGACAGGAGAAGTCTTAAGTGTTCTTTTTAAAGGTGTACATTATGAAGTTATGGTTGAAACTGTTCCAGGAACAAGTGTAACTGTGAACATGCATGTCATCAGAAATCGTGATGTGACATCTGAAAACGGAAAAGAAAAAATCAGTGCCAATGATTTCTATGTTGATATTGAAGATGTGAAATCATTAGATGATGCTGAAATTATTGCGCGTGCTGATGCACAGGCATGGAATCCTGAAACAGATGATTATATTTCTATCAGTAAGATTGATTATGATTTAAAAGAAGAAATTGGTGAATATGCAGTGACATTCTCGACTTCAAGTGGAACATCAGTAGAACGTAAGATCATTGTTGTGAATCAACCTGTTGTGAAGAATGAAAGAGCGAATGAAGGGGTTATGGCATTCAATTTCTTTAAGACAGTTGATGAACTTGATGAATCCGTAGCATTAGATACAGATTTAAAAACATGGGCAAATGCTCAAGGATGGAAATTGAATGATGAAGATGAATCTGTAGATATTTATGTAGATTATGATTTTGATCCTGAACATATTGAAGAAGGAACATATAAAGTCACTTTCTCAACAGAAGGTAGAGAATTAAAGATTCATACAACAGATTATGTGGAAGAAGGTAAAGAGGTCGGTTTAACATTCTTCCCTGAAGATATTCATGTCATGGAAAAGATGGGGTTCTAGAATGAAACGTTTTTCACAATTAGCATGGCCCTATATGATATGGGTGATCTTAATGATTTTATTACCAATGTTATTAATTCTTTTCTATTCATTAACAACAAGTGGAAATGACATCATTAACTTTACATTTACTTTGGATCATTTTAAAAAGTTTTTTACCGACCCAGACTTTTTACTTGTCTTATGGCGTTCATTGACGATTGCTGTGAAGACAACAATTATCTGTGTTGTCTTAGGTTATCCAGTTGCTTATTTTATTGCAAGAAGCAGTGATCGTGTTCGTAATATTCTTGTTTTAGCTATTACTTTACCAATGTGGATTAATATGTTAGTCAGAACATATGCCTGGATAGGAATTCTTTCTAATGGGGGTATAGCTCAAACAATTCTAGGTTTCTTTGGATTTAAAGATGTAGAGTTGTTATATACAGAAGGTTCTGTATTGCTTGGAATGGTTTATAACTTTATTCCATTTATGATTCTACAAATCAATACATCTTTATGTAAGATGGATAAATCATTATTAGAAGCCAGTGCTGATTTAGGGGCGAACAGAGTCCAGACATTCTTACGTGTCACTTTGCCATTATCTTTATCAGGAGTTGTCAGTGGAATAACACTTGTCTTTTTACCAGCAGTGAGTTCATTCTTTATTCCTAAACTTCTTGGTGGAGGACAGTTCTTCTTAATTGGTAACGTGATTGAAAATCAATTTATTACAGTTGGAGAATGGAACTTTGGTAGTGCAATCTCTATGATTATGGCAGTCATTATGATGATTTGTATGTATGCAATTAGAAAAATTGATGAACGTAATAGTGGAGGAGGGAATCAGGAATCATGAAAAAAGATAAGAGAATTATTGGTAAAATTTTAATGGTTCTGATGATTTTATTCTTCTATTTACCAATTGTATTTATGGTTATCTTCTCTTTTAATGAAAGTAAATCATTAACACATTTTACTGGTTTTAGTTTAAACTGGTATGAAAAACTCTTCCAAAATAGAGATATGATGGAATCATTATATGTCACAATTACAGTTGCTGTGATTGCTACAATTGTATCGACAATAGTAGGAACAATTAGTGCCATTGGTTTATCAAAATCAAGCAAGATTGTTAAAAAAGTCATGATGCAGTTAAATGATTTTCCAATTATGAATCCAGAAATTGTGACAGCTATTGGGTTGATGTTACTATTTATTACATTTCATATAGAACGTGGTTTTATGACAATGTTACTTGCTCATATTACATTCTGTATACCTTATGTTATTTTAAGTGTGATGCCTAAGATACGTTCACTAGATCCAAATCTATCTGATGCAGCAATGGATTTAGGAGCAACACCATGGCAAGCTTTAACAAAAGTTTTAGTGCCACAAATTATGCCTGGTATTGTATCAGGAGCCTTAATTGCCTTTACAATGTCATTTGATGATTTTATCATTTCATACTTTGTAACAGGAGGAGGGGTTAAAAACTTAAGTATCATGGTTTATACAATGAGTAAAAGAGTTAACCCAACAATCAATGCAATATCTACGCTTGTCGTAGTATTGATAACGGTAGTCTTAGTGATTATCAATGTAGTACCACTAATTAAAGCAAGAAGGGAGAAAAAAGATGAAAAAGTTATTAACTAGTTTATTAGCGGTTGCAACAATGTTTACTTTAACAGCGTGTGGAGGGGATTCAAATGCAGATAAGCCATATGCTGGACAAGAATTACACCTTTATAACTGGGGAGAATACATGGGTGAAAATTTTATCTCTGGTTTTGAAGATTTAACAGGCGCAACAGTCGTTGTGGATTACTTTGATTCAAATGAAGCTATGTATATCAAAGTCGCAAATGGAGAACCATATGATATTTTAGTTCCTAGTGACTATATGATTGAAAGATTAATTCAAGAAGATCTTATTCAAAAATTAGATAAAGATAAGATTACATGTATGGATGAGCTTGTTGATGCTGTCAAAGGATTACCATATGATCCAAACAATGAATATTCAATTCCATATTTCTGGGGAACAGTTGGAATTGTTTATGATAAAACAAAAGTGAGTGAAGCTGACTTAGAAAAAGAAGGATACAATATTTTCTTAGATACTAAATACAAAGGAGATATTTATCTATATGATTCTGAACGTGATTCATTCATGATGGCATTAAAAGCTTTAGGATATTCAATGAATACAAAAGATGAAAAAGAATTAGAAGAAGCTTATAACTGGTTAGTGAAATGTGTAGAAACAATGGAACCAGAAATCGTAACTGATGAAATTATTGATAACATGGCTCAAGGTAGAAAAGCTTTAGGATTGATTTATTCTGGAGATGCTGCTTATGTGATGAGTGAAAATGAAAACATGGGATTCTATATGCCTGAAACAGGAACAAACTTATGGAGTGATGCTATGGTGATTCCAAAGAATGCTGAAAATGTAGAATTAGCACATGAATTTATTAATTATGCTTGTAGCTATGAAGCTGCTATGGATAATTCAAGCTTTGTAGGATATACTTCTGCTAATCAGGAAGTTATGGATGAATTAGCAAGTGGAGATTATGAAGGAATTAATGCTTACGTGCCTAGAACTGGTAATGATAAAGATGAAGTTTTTGAATATGATGAAGCAACTCGTAAAATCATTTCAGATTACTTCAGTAAAGTAAAAATCGCAGCTTCAAATGCTCAATAACAATAATGAGAAGGTTGATACTATGTATTGATCTTCTTTTTTGTTTGAAAAATAAAAAAATAGACGTTTATATAAGTATCAATTGCATATAAAAAGAAATGACGACAAAGATTTAACATGTTATAATTTGAATGCATTGAGGTGGATGAATGAGAAAAGTTATTTTATTTATTGCGATGAGTCTAGATGGATATATTGCTAATCAAAATGGTGGAGTAGACTGGTTACAAGGACAGGACTTGAATCAGGAAACAAAAGATATTTATACAGAATTTATTCAAAATATAGATACAGTTATTATGGGATGGAATACATATCATCAGATTGTAACAGAATTATCACCAGATCAGTGGGTTTATTCTTCACTTCAAAGCTATGTCATAACACATAATCAAAAAGAATCAACAGAAAATATTCAATTTGTTTTACAGGATCCAAGCGATTTGATTAGGGAGTTAAAACAAAAAGAAGGAAAAGATATATGGATTTGTGGTGGAGCACAAATCATTCAATCGCTTATGCAAAATCAAATGATTGATGAATATCATATTTCTATTATTCCAATTCTTTTAGGATCAGGCATTTCATTGTTTCATACAGGATTTTCAACAATTCCATTACAATTAGTAGAATCTCATGAGGATAATGGAATATTGAACACAATTTATGTGCGTAGAAAAGAAACGGATATAAATGAGTCATGTGATAGAAAATGATTTTTTAGAAATAGTAAGGTTCTTATTTTATTGTATATATAGAGCGAGAAAAAGGAATGCATATAATGGAAGGAAGGCATAAAAATGAAAGGAATTATTATATATGGTTCTCACTATGGAACAACAAAACAATATGCTGAAGAATTATCAAGATTAACACATTTACCATTAGAAAACGAAGAAGATGTAAAAAATATACATGATGATTTCATTGTTTATTTAGGTGGATTATATGCAGGAGGAGTTAAGGGATTAAAACATATAGTTAAAATGATACCATCACAGACACAAATGATTGTCGTGACAGTAGGTTTAGCAGATGTTCAAGATGAACAAAATATAAAAAATATAAGACATGCTCTCCAACAACAATTATCACCAGAACTTTTTCATGACTCAAAGTTTTTTCATTTACGTGGAGGTATTGATTATTCAAAGTTAAACTTTAAACACAAGACTATGATGACTCTTTTATATAAGGTTACTAAAAATAAACCAAGAGAAAATATGACTGCAGAAGATCAAGCTATGGTGGATTCGTATAATAAAAAAGTTGATTTTGTTGATTTTCAAGCATTAAAGCCAATTGTTGATGAAGTTAACTGTATCATGCAAGGAGAATCGAAATGAGAAAAAGTTATAAAAAGAAACTTATAAAAATTATTGTTGCTGGTGTTGTTGCACTGGGTGGTTATCTCGGTGTTGAATTTCATCAGCAGACATATAGTGCTATCAGCATTGAAGATGTCCCAGAATATAGTGGGCAATCCTATGTGATTATTAATGATAATGAACCTTATTTTGATAAGGATAATTTAACAACACAAACATTTGAAAAATATAGTTCTTTAGATTCATTAGGAAGATGTGGTGTAGCTTATGCAAATATTGGTGAAGAAACTATGCCAACAGAAAAAAGAGGGAATATTGGAATGATTAAACCCTCTGGATGGCAAATTAAAAAATATGATTTTATAGATGGGAAATATTTATATAATCGTTGTCATTTGATTGGATATCAGTTGAGTGGTGAAAATGCAAATGAGAAAAATCTAATTACAGGTACAAGATACATGAATACAGAAGGAATGCTGCCTTTTGAAAATCAAGTGGCTGATTATGTACAAGAAACAGGTAATCATGTTCTTTATCGCGTGACACCTGTTTTTGAAGGAAATCATTTGGTTGCTGATGGTGTTTTAATGGAAGCTATGTCAGTAGAAGATCAAGGATTAGATATTGAATTTAATGTATTTGTTTATAATGTACAACCTGGTGTAAAAATTGATTATGCGACAGGAAATAGTCAACTTGAGTAAAAATTAATTGTCTTTATTTAAAAATGTTTCTTTATATTTATAGAATAAAACAATACCAGCTAAAACAGTTGTTATTCTGTTAGATATAATAATGATGAAATCATAAAGTATGAATCCGTAAACAGTCCATAAGATGATATGAAAACAAACCTAAAGATACCTGTGAAAGATTTTTGTAATGATGTAAAATGTTGTAATTGGTCATTTGGCTTTGATGTTTAATTAAACAATCAGCCTGTTGTCATTTATTGATTCATTTCATAGTATCACCTACTTTTTATTTTAACATATCATTATAAATTGTGAGAAAAAACTTATCTGATTTTGATTCATGATATAATAAAAGAAAAGGAGGAAAAAACATGTTTAAGATTTCAAATTTTACGAACAATAATGATGTTCAAATTATTCAAGAATGTGGACCATTTCAGGTTATTGAATATCAACGTGATTTAAGTGTTATGCCACATCATGCTCAAACGGCATATTTTTGTAATGAAATGAATATTCGAAAAAGACAAGTTATTTGTGATATTAATAAAGCAAATATTGTTGTTCAGGCAGGGGCAATGCAATGGATGGTTGGAAATGTTTATGCCACAACAGGATTAAAAGGTGTAGGAGATTTATTATCTAAAGCAGTTCGTGGAAAAGTTACAGGGGAAACAGCAATTAAACCAGAATATACAGGAGATGGAGTTCTAGTATTAGAACCTACATATAAACATATTTTATTGCTTGATCTTGATGAATGGAATCAATCTGTTGTATTAGATGATGGTTTATTTTTAGCTTGTGATGCAAAATTAAAGCATAAAGCTGTGATGCGTTCTAATTTATCATCAGCGACAATGGGAAATGAAGGATTATTTAATCTTGGAATAGAAGGTTCTGGTATTGTATGCTTAGAGTCAGAATGTCCACAAGAAGAACTTATTGAAGTGACTTTAAAAGATGATGTTTTAAAAATTGATGGAAATATGGCTATTGCATGGAGTGGAACTCTTGAGTTCAAAGTAGAACGTTCTGGAAAAACATTAGCAGGATCAGCAGCATCTGGTGAAGGCCTTGTGAATGTCTATCGTGGCACAGGAAAGGTTTTGATTGCACCAGTTGAATCAAGAAAATAGGTATAAAAAAGGATTGAAAACGAAACTTTCAATCCTTTGTTTTTTATTTTAAGATTTTGAAGTGATGTCCTGGTTTAATGAAATCTAACAACATTAATTCTTCAGGTTTTACAGTAGCGACTAAGTTACGTTCACCATCATTAGGAATTTCAGTTAAAACAATTTCAAGTTCACCACGATAGTGTGCTAAATTATCATTAACAATCAATACATCTCCACGAGTGAAAACTTTTTTACCTGGATCTCTATATGGAATAGATTGTGATTCTACATTCATTTGAGAATCTTTTCCCATATCTCCATCTTGAACACTTTTCTTTTCTTTAAACCATACACGTGGTGATGAAGATCTTAACATAAATGATGAATGATCATAACGATCCCAATGAGGAGCGAAATCATACATGATTTCTTTTTCGTTTTGACTAATACCTTCAGCTTCATCAACTCTAATTTCAATAGCTTGCATATTCACTTTAGATAATGCTTCTAATTCTTCATCAGTTGCTGGATAGTTTCCAATTAAAATATCATCAACATCTCCAGTCGCAAGCATATAACGAGCTTGTAAATCAATTGGTAAACCACGCATAATTTCAACAGTTGGTAAACCACAGAAAACTTGCCATGGACCAATTGTATGTTCATTGTTACTAGAAACAAAAGCAGCAGTGTGTAAATTTAATTCTTTCCAATAACGGTTAAAGTCCATAAATAAATCAAAATCTAACCCAGTATAACGTTCTGGGAAGAAGTTATGACACATAGTGATTTGATCTTTATTACCACCATTATTGATTAAAAGTTCTACACCCATATCCATACTAGCGTTAAATTCAATTTTAATATTGTATGGATTACGTGTTAATTGAATATCACCTTGAGTTCCAAAGTTACCATCCATTCTAATAATATCTAATCCCAAATCAGCGAATGGTTTTAAATTGCTAGGTGTTGCTCCAATTAAGTCAAAAACTTGTGGATTTGTATCAGCAGCAACTTCAAATCCTAATTCATGAGCTTTTTTCATGAAATCTTTAAATTGAACTAAATAACTTTCTCTTTCATCATCTGGAATAGATAAGAAACATGTAAAAATTCTGCTAAAACCTAATTTTGCAGCTTTTTCCATGTATGCGTATACCTCTTCCATTGGTGTTTTGTCAGGGTATACAGAAATACCTAATTTGTGCATATTCATTTTCCTCCTTATATTTTACATTATAGCACCTTTGTGAATAGACTTTAAGCAAAAAAGAGCTTAGAATAGATTTTGTCATTTAAAATATATTATATTATGATATTTTTAAAGAGATAATTAAACAACTTCAAAAGAAAAGATAAGTCTATATGATGAGTATATAAATGGAAAATTTTTTTCATTAATAAGAATAAATAAATGAAATAAATGCAGTCAGGACTTCGCAAAATCGCATATTTATGATATAACAAAAGATATAGAATTGAAGAAAGGAGCTAAGAATCATGAGTTTAGAAATATGTTTATCGTTTGTTGTGACATTCGTATTAAGCTTAATTCTTGTTCCAATAGTGGGAAAGGTTTCAAAAAAACTTGGTATTATTGCCCATACAAATAAACGAACAATACATAAAGGCATTATCGCAAGAACTGGTGGTTATGCGATTTATATGAGTTTTTTAATTGGAACGATGATCTTCTTAAAAACAGATACACAGATTAATGCTATTTTAATAGGTGGTTTTATCATTTTCTTAACAGGATTTTATGATGATATTCATGATTTATCTCCGAAATTAAAAATGCTTGGTCAAGTCATTGCTGCGTTAGTCGTTATTATTTATGGTGATATTGTTTTAAAGGGATTCACGCTTCCATTCTTACCTGAATCAGTGTCTTATATACTGGCTATTATTATTACTATTTTATGGATCGTAGGTATTAGTAATGCTATTAATTTAATTGATGGATTAGATGGATTGTGTGCAGGTATATCTATTATTGTTCTGGTGACTATTTCATTGACTTCATTAACTTATGGACGTACAGATATTTCTTCTTTATCATTGCTTTTAGCTGGCGCAATAGGTGGCTTTTTAGTGTATAACTTTCATCCTGCATCTATCTTTTTGGGTGATTGTGGGGCATTGTTTATTGGTTTTATGATTGCAGTCATTTCATTACTTGGATTTGGTTATAAAAGCTCATCTTTTTTTACATTAGGGGCACCGATTGTTGTTTTGATGGTTCCAATTATGGATACGTTTATTGCGATTATTCGTCGTAAAGTTCATCATAAAAGTTTTAGTGAAGCTGATCGTAATCATCTTCATCATAAATTGATGTTTTCTTTAGAACTTGGACAAACCAAGAGTGTTTTAATCTTATACGCTGTTACAGTATTATTCTCTTTATGTTCTTATCTTTATTTATTTGATAAGGTTGCAGCAACTATTTTATTTATTGCTTTGATGGTTTTATTTGAACTTTTTGTAGAAGCAACAAATATGATTGATCGTAAATATAAACCACTTTTAACGATTTTAAATATTTTTATTAAAAGTGAATATTTGCCTTCCATCAAAGATACAAAACCATATCAAAGAATTATTCAAAAAGCCAAGAAAAAATATGCTGTTATTTTGGTTCTTGTTATAGGTATTGTATTCTCAATGGTTTTTGTTTTGAATAATGAGGAAAAAGTAGAACCTCAGACACCAGTGACTACTAAGTATATAGAGTCGCAAAATGAAACAAGTTTAATGAGTGATATATATAATCAATTAGTCACAGCTATTAATCGTGGTGATAAAACCGCAGAAAGGCAATTAGTGGCTGCTTATTTTGTGAGTGATTACTATACTTTATCGAATAAAGAGAATGGAGAAATAGGTGGTATTGATTATTTCTATGCTGAGAAAAAAGATGATTTTACAGCTTATGCTCGAAATGAATATTATAAAGAAATACAGACAGATATAAATCCACCTGAAGTTATCCGTTATGATATTTTATCTAATGTGGTTTCTTATAAAGCTTTGTCAGGATTGGAAGATTATAGTTATTACGATGTCAAAGTTCAAATGACTTTTAAAGAAATAAATCCTATTTTAGATACATTACAATATACAACAACGGTGACTTTAATTGAAAAAGATCAGAAGTTTAGTGTTGTTGCGATGGAGAATGATAATGGATAAATTTTTATGGGTAGGACTTGGCGGAGCACTTGGAGCTATATTCAGATATGGCATAAGTCTTATACCATTAAAAAATCATTTTCCTATACTCACACTTATAACAAATATTCTAGGAGCCTTCATTATTGGAATGGTTGTAGGCTTGTTTACCAAAGAACGTATTTCACCATCTATAAATTTATTTTTAAAAACTGGAGTTTGTGGAGGATTTACGACTTTTTCTACATTTTCTCTAGAAACTTTGACGCTTTTAGAAGATGGATTTTATGCACTTGCTGTAGTATATGCTATGATAAGTGTGATAGGATGTATTATTGGTGTTTATTTAGGAAGAATAATTGTTCAATAGAAGCATATCATGATGCTTCTTTTTCTTTATTATCTTTTCGTAATAGTATATAATGATGGCGTAAAAGTTTATGAATTTGTTGGTTGGAAATAGAGATATTTCATGAAAATGGAAGCAGGTGTGAATCCTGAGCTGTCCCGCAGCCGTGAAAGGGAGTCAATGTAATATAACCACTGGGCAACTGGGAAGGTGCAAAGACAAAGAACTTGAGCCGGAATACATGCCAACATCTTGGAATACACTTTACGGAGTATAAAGTCGTTCTAGTTTCAATTCTAGGGCAGAGATGTCCTGTTTTTGTCTAGAAAAAGAGGAGGACAAAATGAAGAAAATTTTTACATGTTTATTGATTATGCTAATGTTGGTGATGGGAAATATTTTTCCAATAGCTGCACTTACTTATGATGAAAGCTATACATTAGCAAAAAATTATTTTCAAAATTTAAGTGCGTTTCAATCAGTTGATGAAATCATTGCGAGTGAATCAGTTGGAGTAGAAACGGATCAGAAGGTCATACCTGAAGAACTTCTTGCAACAGATACAGCATCAAATGTTGCGAAAACAATTATAGTTTTAACTTTACATGGAAATGATCCTAGAAATTATAATGGGGTCAACTATGTTGAATTATTAGAATCAGCAATTCAAAGTGATGGAGCTGTTCATTTTGAAAATGAGAATGGTTTTGGTTCAAATAATCAGATTTTTTGTGTAGATGCTTTATATATTGTAGGCTCAGATAAACAAGAATTAGCTGCAGATTATCTAGCTTCTATGATTCAAGATAATGGAGCATTTACATATGCTGGAGGTTATGAAGATCTTGCTGTCACAGGATGGGCAATAGAGGCTTTGAGTTTAGTTAATCAAGAGAAATATCAGCCAACTATTCAACAGGCTATGACATATATTTTATCATATCAAAAAGAGGATGCTGGATTTGATATGTATGGATATGGTGCAGATGCTAATACGCAGGCATGTGTACTGGCGGGATTATTAACATATGATAGTGCTGGTGTGAAAGCCGGAACATATAATCAAAATGAACATAATCCATATGATGTCTTATTATCTTTCCAAAACTCTGATGGAAGTTTTTGGTCATCATTTACAGGAGAAGGGCAATATAATTTGCTTGCAACTGTACAAGGTGTACAAACAATAGGATACTATTATAATGGTTCAGTTTATCAAAAGGCCCATCAAGCATACTTAGCTTTAGGTGAAGTTACCGAAATAGAAAAAGAACCAGAAATACCTGTTGAAGAAGATCCAGTTAAAGAAGATAAAGAAACATCTTCGACAGAAATGCAAAATGATAATCAGACAAAAGAAGAATCATCATCACAAAAAGCTGATGTGGTTCAAACAGATGATTCATCATGGTTGATAGGATATAGTTTATTATTTATTGGAAGTGGTATACTTCTATTGAAAGGAAGACAGTATCTTGAATAAAACAAAGAAATATACGCTCATTTTTGTTGTTGTATGTTTTTTATTAATAGGTGGAGTAGGCATTTATCATGCCTACTTTGCTTCACCAAGTCAGTCAGCAAAACAAGTGACTGACAATACAGAAAATCAAGTTCAACAAGAAATGACAGATTCGAAACAAAAAGAGGAAGTTTCCCAAGAGAAAAAAGAGGAACAAGAGAATCAAACTTCTCAACAAGAAAAAAAAGAAGAACAAGTGAATCAAGTTTCTCAGCAAGAAAAAAAACAGTCATCAAAACAAAAGCCTGAATCTCAATCAACACAACAGAAACAAACAACAACTTCCAATCAGGAAACATCTACATCTCACCAAACACAAGTAGAGGATGTACCTGAAAAAGAGGAAGAAGTTTATATTGAAGAAGAAATTGCATCTGTTTATGTGACAATCACTGGTGTTGATGGTGTTATGGCACAAGATTATATAGAATATGAAGAAGGTATAAGTGCTTATGATGCTTTAAAAATATTAGCAGATAATTATGAAATGCCTGTGAGTACATCAGGAATTGGGCAAGCCATTTATGTGAAAGGAATCAACGGACTTATGGAATTTGATTATGGTGGCATGTCAGGATGGAAATATAAGGTTAATGGAACATATCCTCAAACGAGTGCAGGTGCTTGCACTTTAAAAGATGGTGATCAGGTTGAATGGGTCTATTCAACAAATGGATAAAGTTAAAGAAATCAGTTTGATTGGAATATTAGCGGCTGTCAATATAGCATCACGTATAGCTTTACAGGCATTACCTAATATTAAGCCCGTAACATCCATTATCATTATTTCAGTGATGATTTTTGGTTTGGCATTTGGTATTAAATTAACGATTGTGACAACACTTGTTTCTAATATCTATTTAGGTATGGGAATTTGGACAATTTTTCAGATTTTAGCATGGATTGTGATTTGTTTATTGACGCAATGTTTAATGGATTTTTTTAAGAAAATACATAAACAACCACATATTTTAGTTATGGCTATATTTGCTTTTTTGATGGGATATGTTTTTGGTTTTATTGTATCATTAGATAAATTTGTTGTGGGTGGACCATCACTATTTATTGTTTATTATATATCGGGATTATTATTTGATACTTTTCATGCAGTTGGAAACTTCTTTTTCTATTTAATTGGGGCACCATTGTTGATGAAAATCTTTGTTAAAAATAAAAGTATTGTAATTTAAATGATGATATGCTATGATGTCTATGCGAATGTATAAAAAAGAAAAGGAGGTACGACAATGATTTTAAATATTTTATTGATTATCGTTTCAATTGCTCTTATTGTTGTATGCCTATTACAAAGTGGAAAATCTGATGGTGTGGTGAATGCTTTGACTGGTCAAAGTTCTAACCTATTTGCTCATCAAAAAGAAAGAGGAGCAGATTTGGTTTTAACACGTATTACTGTTGGACTTGCAATTGCATTTTTTGTTCTTGCAATCTTAATTAGAATGGGTTAATCATTAGGGCACTTTGATGTGTCCTCTTTTTATTAATTGGATAAACTAAAAGTGAGGTGAGAAAATTGAAAGAAGAAATATTAGAGTTATTATCTGATCAAACTTATACAAGAAGAAAAATTCAAGAATTAGCAGAACACTTTCATATGACAGAAACACAGGATTATGTTGCGTTTATTAAACTTATTAATGAAATGGAAGATGAAGGGCTTATTATAAGAAGTCGTATTAATGATTATTATTTGATTAATCAGCTTCAATATTATAAAGGTGTCTTAGAATTAAATAAACGTGGATTTGGTTTTGTAAAAGTTGATGAAGATAGAGAATTTTATATACATGATTCCAATATGAAGGATGCACTTCATAATGATACTGTTTTAATCGAAAAGATTAAATCTCATGGACAACGTGAAGAAGGACGTGTTGTGCGTGTTTTAAAGCGTGGAAAACTTCGTTATGTTGGGGAAGTGAAGCGTGGAAGAAAAGACTATATTGTCAAAACAGATGATCAGAAATTTGATAAGCCTATTATTGTTGATGCAGCACATATGCATGGTGCTATGCCAGGACATAAGGTTGTGGTAGAAATTAAGACTTTTAAACCACAAATTAAAGGCGATATTATTAAAATTATTGGACATCGTAATGATCCTGGAATAGATATATTATCTATTGTCCATGCGCATGATGTAGATATTGAGTTTCCTAAGGAAGTCTATGAACAAATTGAAGGTATCTCAGATGAAATTGATCCAAGTGATATTGAAAATCGTGCGGATTTAAGAAATGAGCTGATTGTGACAATTGATGGTGATGATGCCAAGGACTTAGATGATGCCATTTCTTTAAAGAAATTAGATAATGGACATTATCAGCTGGGAGTTCATATTGCAGATGTCTCTTATTATGTGACAGAAGGTTCACCTTTAGATAAGGAAGCGATTAAAAGAGGAACATCTATTTATTTGGTTGACCGTGTGATTCCAATGTTACCACATAAATTATCAAATGGAATATGTTCATTAAATCCAAATACAGATCGTTATACAATCAGTTGTATTATGGAAATTGATAAACATGGTGAAGTTGTTAATCATGATATTTTACCAACGGTGATTCATTCTTCTTATCGTATGACATATAATAATGTGAATAAGATTTTAGATGGTGATCAAAAATTACAGCAGGAATATGCGCCAGCTGTGCCATTATTCTTTTTAATGCAGGAATTAGCGACATTATTAAGAAAAGTCAGAGATGAACGTGGCGCTATTGATTTTGATGTTGATGAGGCTAAGGTACTTGTTGATCAAAAAGGAAAACCAACTGATGTTGTTTTAAGAAAACGTGGCGCTTCTGATAAAATCATTGAAGAGTTTATGTTGAAAGCCAATGAAACAGTAGCGCAGCATTTTAAATGGTTGGATTTACCATTTATTTATCGTGTTCATGAACAGCCAAAGGTTAAGAAATTACAACAATTTGTGAATATTGTAAAACCATTAGGATATACGATTAAAGGATCTTTAGAACATGTTTATCCAAATGAATTAAATGCGATTATTCATGCATCTAAAGGAACTGATGAACATGTGATTGTGTCAACATTATTGTTAAGATGTATGCAAAAAGCAAGATATGATGCTCAATGTTTAGGGCATTTTGGTTTAGCAGATGAATATTATACACACTTTACTTCACCAATACGTCGTTACCCTGATTTATTGGGACATCGTTTAATTAGAACATTCTTATTTAAACAGGATTATAAACAGACTGCTCATTTTGAAGAAGTGATTCCAGAATTAGCAGAACAATCTTCATATCGTGAAAAAGAAGCTGTTGATATTGAAAGAGAAGTTACAGATATGAAGATGGCTGAGTATATGTCTGAACATATTGGGGAAGAATTTGAAGGTATGATTTCTTCTATTACTTCTTTTGGTTTCTTTGTTGAACTGCCAAATACTATTGATGGTTTGGTACATATCACAGATTTAACAGATGATTATTATCACTATGATGAAAAACGAATGGTTCTCGTTGGTGAAAAAACAGGAAGAATCTTTAAATTATCTGATAAAGTGAAAGTTAGAGTTGTTGCTTGTGATAAAAAAGAAAGAACAATTGATTTTGAAGTTGTGGGAATGGAATCAAGAAAAAAGAAATCAAAAATTGTGAAAATAAATGATAGAAAAGTAAAGACAAAACGTACAAAAAAAGGTAAAATAAATAGGTCACATAGAAAGACAAGAAAACATAGATAGAAAGGATGTGATATGCATGAAAGTTGTCACTCAGAATAAAAAAGCATTTCATGATTACTTTATTTTAGATACTTATGAAGCTGGAATTGAGTTAAAAGGGACAGAAATTAAATCAATACGTCTTGGACATGTCAATTTAAAAGATGCTTTTATTCGTTTTAAGAACGATGAAGCTTTTATTGAAAACATGCATATCGCTCCTTATGAACAAGGAAATATTTTTAATCATGAACCACTTCGTAATAGAAAGCTATTGCTTCATAAAAAGCAAATTAAAAAGCTACAAAGAGAAGTGAAAGAAAATGGTTTAACAGTAGTTCCTACAAAATTATATTTTAATACGTCTAAGTTAAAAGTAGAGATTGCTTTAGCAAGAGGTAAGAAATTATATGACAAACGTCAGGATCTGAAAGCTAAAGATGCAAAAAGAGATATGGAAAGAGCATTAAAAAATGCTTACTAATGGGGGCGTCTTGGATTCGACAGGGGTCAGTTTGAATGGAATGGCAGCCGTGGGCATACGTTAATTGCAAACAAAAAATATCTGGAAACAGACAACAATTATCTTTCGCTTGCTAGTCGACGTTAGACTTTAGCGAATATCAGCCTATAGCATACCTATGGCTATAGAACTGGTAACATATTTAATAGGTTAAGGGTATAAAGATTCTGGATTTATACCACGAAAATGTACAGAATCGCTAAGTGAAAGACTGCTTGTGGATCGTAGCTTAGTTAAATTCATTCGACAAGATAAGCTGTAGAAGTTTCATATGGGACGGCTTTTGGACGCGGGTTCGATTCCCGCCGCCTCCACCAAAGAAAACAACAACCGCTACAAACATTGATTTTAAGCGGTTTTTTTATATTTTTGAACAAAAAATTATATCAAATAGCCACTGTTAGCCATTTTTTGATATTTTAAAAAAGTAAAAGATATTAAAATATAATATTGAGAAATGATATCAATTGATTCATGTTAATAATTTTCGATTAAATGTGTGTATGTAGGCTATGAAAATTCTAGTATAGTATTTGATATCATGTAAGAAACATGTTATTCGTATAAATAATATAGTAATTTATTGAAAGTTTATAAGATTATTTGAGATATAATTTTATACTATATGTATAAAAAAGAAGAATAAAGTTATTTAAAGTTGTATTAATAAAGTTAAACAAAAAGAAATATTTTATATTTTAATAGTGGTTATAAAAAATTTTAAACTATAAAATATCATTTTTTGTTGATTATAAAAAGGAAAATTGAATTTATAGTGTTTCCTTTGTCTAACTAT